>NZ_JBHUPT010000034.1:0-194629 GCF_049056525.1 Leisingera coralii
GCTGAACCGGCTTCTCTTCATCGTCTGTCTCCTCGGTTGGAGAACAGGCTAACCTCAAAGCGAGGACATTTCAGGGGAGCACGTCAGTGCTGTAGAACTTCGGCCTGAGTTGATCGCGCAGATGCGCCAAGATGGTGAGAATGAAATCCTAGTTTTTGAAGCTGAAATGCATATGGGACTAAGGCACGAATTTTGAGTCCAAAAAACAACTCGTTCCGCAGCAACAGAATGCTCTTTTAGGCTAATCGGCTGTTCGCTTCGCCTGTGCAGCGAACTTCCGCTTAGCCGCCCGGCCTGCATGTGCTGACCCACCTGACTGGTCACCAGGCATGGGGCCGCTTTGGGTTGGCTCGAGCCGATCACTTTAGCCAGGAACGCTGTCGCGGCGGGCAGCTTGGCGCTGCACCGCCGCAAGGCGGCAGTGAGCCCCAGTTTGACCGATGCTGCAATGTGCATGAATGTCTGGTCACAAATTTTGCAAGGATGGTGTTCATTGAGCGTTTGCATGGTTGGATCTTAGGCAGTCCTGGATTTATTCATTGGCGGGTATTGTCCAACTGAAAACCAGCAATAGAAAGCCTAGCGACTCCGGTGAAATCGGGGGTAACACAGTCCCACGCTGTACAAGCGAAAGGCTTCAATCATTGACTTCTCTAGCTATAAAAAAAGCCCCCAGACTTGGGGGCGAGAGTGTAAGGAGGAGCGATTATTAGGGATGCATTATTGTGGATTTACAACCAAAGTGCCGGACTTCATGGCGTCGATCAGTTTGTTGACTTCATCCACAACGTCCACCGGGATATCTGGGTGGAACGACCCGATCCGCATGGCCAGTTCATTGCCCATATCCGCCCGGTAGAGTGCACCTTCCAGTTTTCCAGCAGCTGCCAGTTCCAGGTAGGACCGCATGTTGCCTCGGACATCCAGAATAGCGGACTGCAGGATTTCCGGCCATTCGTTGATCGCATCACGATAGATGCCGATGCCATAGACGCCTTTTTCCTGAACGGCTTGCATGGAGCCCAGCGTCGCACTGTCCATTGTCGGCCAGACGACATCAGCGCCTTGGGAAATTTGGTTCAAGGCAGCTTCTTTGCCCTTGGCGATGTCATCCCAGTCGCCGGTCCAGGTAACCAGAACTCTGACGTCCGGATTGGCCGCTTTGGCGCCCGCTTCGTAGCCAGCAACCGTGTCGGTCGTGAACTTGAACTGCTGCGCCGCGATGATGCCGATGGTGCCTGTGTCTGACATGGAGCCTGCAACGTAGCCCATCAGATAAGCGATTTGGCTGAAATAGAAATCCGCGTTGGCAATGTTGTCTTTGGTACCCAGTCCGTTGTTCACCATGAACATGGTTTCCGGGAAGCGGGCTGCGACACGTTCCACTGCGTCCTGGAATTCTCCGCCGTGACCGATCACAAGGTCATATCCCCGGCGTGCGTAGTCACTCAGGACTTCGATTTGTTCCGGCTGATGCACGCTTTCGGAAAAGGCGGCTTCAAAGCCGAGCGCTTCACCTGCCTTGGTGAGACCTTCGAATCCGGCTTGGTTCCAGCCATTATCAGAAATCGATCCGGGCATAACGATCGCGGCGCGTTCGATCCCGTCAGCGGCCGCAGGCCCGGCCAACATCAGTGCCACAAGCCCCGCCAATAGTTTGGACATCAATTGCATTGTTGTTCTCCCATATTGGATATGTGGTGTCAGGGTGACGGGAGGATCGCGACGTGAAAAACGATTGTTTCTCACGTCACGCCTGAGATTTATCGATGCTCCCGGTCGTAGGGCAGTCCGACGCTTGCAGGTGCGCTGGCCTTGGCGCCGAGGACCACGAGTGCGATGAGCGATGCGAGGTAAGGCAAGATCAGGAAGAGCTGATAGGGAATCTCTGGCGAGGTGAATTGCAGTTTGAACTGCACCGCATCACAGAAGCCGAAGAAAAGCGCCGCGCAGATCGCGCCAATGGGCGACCAACGTCCCAAGATGATTGCCGCAAGCGCTATGAAGCCTTTGCCCGCGCTCATGCCTTCCGCAAACACATAGACTTGCGACAAGACCAGATGCACCCCGGCCAGCGCCGCGAGGGCTCCGCTGACTGCAATTGCGAGATATTGCATGCGAAAGACAGGCACCCCGGCCAAGTCCGCAGCCTTCGGGTTTTCGCCAACGGCGCGCAGGTCCAGACCCTTGTGGGATTTCATCAGCCAGAACCAGGCTGCTATTGCCAATCCGATCAAAAGGTAGAACAGCGGATCCTGGGAAAACAGGGACGGGCCAACGACGGGAAGATCTGACAAGAAGGGAATATCGATCTGCGAGAACCCGTTTACCCGCGCCCCTCCGGCCTGAGCCCCGAATATCTGACGGGACAGAAAAGCTGT
Source organism: Leisingera coralii (assembly GCF_049056525.1). Lineage (NCBI taxonomy): Bacteria > Pseudomonadati > Pseudomonadota > Alphaproteobacteria > Rhodobacterales > Roseobacteraceae > Leisingera > Leisingera coralii. The sequence goes on from NZ_JBHUPT010000034.1 coordinate 2,382, forward strand.
GAGACCGGCCAGCAGCAGGTTGAGCGCGATACCGCCAACCAGCTGGTTGATGCGCAGCCGAATCGACATATACCCAAGCAGCAGGCCTGAGATCAGGCCGCAAATGATCCCGCATCCGAGCCCGATCATGGCGGAGCCCGTTGCGAAAGATCCAGCTGCAGCGCCAAGCGCTCCGGCAAGGATCTGACCTTCGAGGCCGATGTTGTACAGCCCGCCACGTTCCGCGATCACCCCGCCAAGGGCAGCAAAAGCAATTGGCGTACCCAATCGGGCGGTTCCGGCAAGGACGTCACCCAGCAAAACAAGATCAATCATAGCCTATGCCTCTTTCTTTTGGCGTTGTGTTTGGCGGCGCAGCCGCAGGTTTCTTGCCAGGGGTTTCAGAATGGATGTTGACCTGGTTCGCGGTGTCACGAGGGCGGCGGCGACAAGAACCACGACGAGCCCCTCGACCACTTCGATGACGGAACTGTCGACCCCGACGGCACGTTGCATCGTTCCCGCGCCGGCAGAGAGCCCGGCAAGGAACAGCGCGGTCAAAGGCGCGACAATTGGGTTAAGAGCCGCAAGGAAGGCGACGACAATTCCGTCATAGCCGTAGCCATCGCTAAACAGGTGGAACAGGCGGTACTTCAACCCGATCACCTCGATTGCGCCGGCCATGCCTGCAAGGCTGCCGCCAATCAACATGGCGCGGATGACGGTCTTTTTCTGGTCCACACCGGCATAGGCCGCAGCGCGCGCATTGCGCCCCACAAGGTCCAGCTGGAAACCCGATGGCGTGAAGCGCAGCCAGAAATACAAGATGACCGTCATGGCCAGCCCGAATACAAAGCCCACATGGGTATCAGATCGCGGCATCAGAATAGGCAGGCGATAGGCTTCTGAGACTTCCTCCGAATAAGGATATGGCGCGCCTTCGGCCAATAGCGGCCCGGCCACGGCGTAGCTGACGATGTGGATCGCAATAAAGTTCATCAGCAGCGTGACAATGACCTCATTCGTGCCCCGATAGGCTTTGAGATAAGCAGGAATTGCCGCCCAGAACGCCCCGCCGACGGCGGCGGCGAAAAATATCAGCGGCACGCCCAATAGACCGGGCAGATCGGGGATCGCCAAAGCAAAGACGGCGCCGAACAACCCGCCAATATAGATCTGTCCCTCGCCACCGATGTTGAACACACCGGCGCGCATCGGAATGATCACGGCCAGCCCCGCCAGAAGCATCGGCGAGGCTTTAACCAAAGTATTGGAGAAACCCCAGTAATTCAGGAAGGATTCCAGAAACAGAACCTTATAGGCCTCAAACGGGTTGTGCCCGTCCAGCAGGATCAGCACCCCGCCAACGCTCAGCGCTAAAAGCAAAGCGATCGCAATCCGGCGTTGCATGGTAAATCTGTTCATTGTACCTCCTCCGGCGCTGCGGTCATCAAGAGCCCGATATCTTGAAGAGTTGTGTTTTCTGGATCGACAACACCCGTGATCCGGCCAAAGGCCATCACGGCGACGCGGTCAGAGATGTCGAGCACATGTTCAAGTTCAGTGGAGATATAGAGAACCCCCACGCCGCTTTGGGCGACGGCACGGATCTGGTTCTGAACAAATTCCGTTGCGCCGACATCAAGCCCTTTAGTCGGCTGTACGACGACCAAAAGATTGCGCGTCCGGGCCACTTCACGGGCCAGAACGATTTTTTGTTGATTACCACCGGATAAAGCCGAGGCGTTCAGTTTCGGGTCAGGGGGCCTGATGTCAAAGGCCGCGACCACGTCGCTTGCGATCTCGTGCATCGCGCGCCGGGAAATCAGACCGCCAGACATGAACCTGTCTTCGCCAATGGATCGAAAGGCCATATTTTCTTCGACACTGAGCGACAGGACCAAGCCCTCGGCATGGCGGTCCTCGGGCACGAAGCCTATGCCATCTGCAATGCGCGAAGCGATGGAGGCGCTTGATATCTCCGTGCCATTAAGGTGGATGGCGCCGCTGGTTTGCCTTTTGAGGCCGGTGATCACCTCGCTCAACTCCGTCTGGCCATTGCCGTCGATCCCGGCGATTCCAAGGATTTCGCCAGCCTTCACGGAGAGGGTCACATCTTGCAGGATTTCCGCACCGCCTGGATCGGTCAGGCAGACATCAGAGACAACCAGAGCGTCCGGTGCTGAGCTGGTGTCGTTGCGCGCCTTTTTGGCCTTGGGCGTCTCGACCGTTTCGCCGGCCGGCTTTTCTCCCATCATAAGCGCTGACATATGCGCCATGGGCGTGGTCGCAACCGGAAGAACTCCCTCGACATGCCCATGGCGCATTATCATGACGCGATCGGCAATTTCGCGGATTTCATCGAGCTTGTGGCTGATGAAAAAGACAAGGCAGCCGTTGGCGACCAGCTTGCGCACCCCTTTGAGAAACGGCGCGACTTCGGTCGGGGCAAGAACGCTGGTGGGTTCATCCAGGATCAGGATCGATACATCGCGAAACAGCGCCTTAAGGATTTCCACCCTTTGCTTCATGCCCACAGGCATTTCCGTTACGCGGATGCCGAAATCGACGTTAAAGTCAAAGTCGCTGCAAAGCTGCCGAATGCGCGCCCGCGCTTCGGCACCCCTCTTTGTGCTGGGCAAGCCGATCAGAATGTTCTCTTCGGCGGTCATCGCGCCGACCAGGCTGAAATGCTGGTGGATCATGCCGATCCCATGCTCAATTGCTCTTGCTGGGCTGGTCACCGAAACAGGTGTTCCGCCCAGTTTGATTTCGCCGTTATCGGGCTGATACAGACCGATCAGAACGCTTGCGAACGTGGTTTTCCCCGCTCCGTTCTCGCCCAAAATCGCAATGCACTCGCCCTTCGAGGCCAGCAGATTGACGTCGTGCAATGCACGAACGGCGCCAAACGACTTGCCGATGCCGGTGACTTTCAAAAATGGATCCAAGACAACCTCCCAACTTTCACGCAAATTCAAGAGAGAATGCCCTATCTTCTCAAATTAGATGTTTTCACCTCACAGCTGAGAATTTCGCCCACATGTGAACTGGCAATCGGGTTAGAGTAGAGCGACGAAATAGCATCGCATCAGGAGAGCAAAGCCGCGCGTCATGGCGAAGATTCCGTCGTTGAAAAGCATTCAGGCCTTCGAAGCGGCCTGCCGGCATCTGAGTTTCAAGGATGCCGCCGATGAATTATGCGTTACTCCGACTGCCATTTCCCATCAGATCAAATCGCTGGAGGATCAACTTGGGGTGCCCCTGTTCCACCGGCTGACCCGCGCCTTGAAACTGACGGAGGATGGGGCCAATTACGCGCCCCACATCATTGAGGCCTTCAAGAACATCGAAGCCGCCTCTCTCGCGCTGGAGGAAGACGACCTTGCGGGCACATTGACAATCTCAACAACCGGGTCTTTTGCCGCCAATTGGCTTAGCCCGCGGCTGCGAGGCTTTTACGAGAAATACCCAGAGATTTCGGTAAGGGTTCTGTCAAGCGATCAGCTGGTGGATTTCAAATCCAGCGATGTGGATGTGGCCATTCGGTATGGCTTTGGCGATTATCCTGACAGCAATGTGGCTTGGGTCTTGAATGACTGGGTGGCCCCTGTCTGCAGCGTGGAAAAGGCGAAGTCACTGAGTTCCCCCGAAGATCTTCTGAAGTCTCGTCTGATCGAATACCAGTGGAGCGGGTTTTCCGATGCGGATCCGAGTTGGGAGCGCTGGATGGACGCGGCTGGCTTGCAGACTGGTGATGTCGAGCCCTATGTCACCTATTCCGAGGAACACATCTGCTTGCTGACGGCAAGCGATGGTCATGGTGTGGCCCTGGTCAGCCTTTTGGCCGCCGCGCGTTTTCTGGAACGCAATATGCTGGTCGCTCCCTTTGACACGGCATTGAAGAACAAGAGCTATTTTCTCGTCTGCCCGGAAACTTACGCCAATCGTGCACGCGTTCGTGTGTTCCGGGAATGGCTATTGGACCAAGCAGATGAGTTTCGCGACAGCGCCGTAGGTCAAAGGTTTTTTGAAGATTAGCGCGTCCGCAACGATCTAATCCGTCGCTTGAATTTTTGTCATTTCTAAATTGCCGAGAAGCATGCGTTTCTGAACCCCTAATCAGGAGTTCTTGCGCATGCAAAGTTTTGACCCTTCCCAACCCGATGGTTTCAATCAAACACTGGACAGCACGGTCTCTGCCGACGGCGTCCCGGTCATTGCAGAACGGTATACAGTGCCAGCACGTTGCGGTGTCGCGGTGCGTTTGACAGCCGGGCAGACTTTGACCATCACCAATCCGACCGGCTGGCAAGTCTGCGATTTCTGGGCGTTCAATGCGGCAGAGCTGCATGAATATATGTCAATGCCGCATGTGCACACGGATCTTCTGTCTGTTTTCCCAAAGGTCGGCGACAGGTTGGTCAGCAATCTGCGCAATCCTCTTTTGACGCTGACCCAAGACACATCGCCGGGTGTTCATGACACAACGATCGCCGCTTGCGATGCCAACCGGTACAAGCAATTGGGCGTCACTGATTACCACGACAATTGCGCCGACAACTTGAGGCAGGCCTTGCTTGCTATCGGGAAAAAAGCACCGCATGTGCCAGCGCCCTTCAATCTGTGGATGAACGTCCCAGTTCACCCTGATGGCAGCCTTGCCTGGGCTGCGCCAGTGTCAAAGCCGGGGGACAGCATGACCTTCAAAGCTGAGATTCCAGTCTACGCCGTGATGTCGGCCTGCCCGCAGGATATCACTCCAGTCAACGGGGACGAAGGCAAGCCGAGCGCGCTGGAATTTGTTGTTCATGACGGCTGATGGCGGCGACATATTTTCCGCCCGCTGGATCATCGAAGATGCCTTTCACAGTCACAACGACTACGCGCTTTATGTTCTAGACGGCAGAATAGCTGGCTTGGCGCCTCTGGCCGAATTAAAGTCACGTTATCCCAGCGCAAGGGTGCACTCGGACACAAACACTGCGATCCTGCCCGGGTTTGTGAATGCGCATCACCATTGCTATGGGGTGAACCTGATCAACCAAGGGATACGGGATGACCTGTTAGAGCCTTGGATTTTCGCCTCCGCTAGCGCAGCTGACGTTGCGCCGCGCCTCGCCACCGAATACGCGGCAATGCGCTTGCTGAAGAATGGGGTAACAGCTGTTGTGGATGCCTGCACCGCGGGTCACACAGCGGCCTTTGCCGAAGCGAAGATAAGGGACAAAATCACCGTATATAATGGGCTTGGCCTGTCCTGTGCCATCGCGCCGGGCGAGAGATGGCACAACCAGCTTGTGCATCCATACGGGCAAAGCCAGTCGTTTCTGACCACCTTGCCCGAGGTTCTGCGATGCAAACTGCAGCGCCAGCACGTTGCGCGAACACGTATTGATCCGCAAGGCTTTGTGCGGCTTCTGTCCCGGATGCATGGCGAATACGCGGCTTCTGAATGCGCTGATGTGTGGTTTGGCCCCACGGCACCGCATTGGACGGGCCAAGAGACCCTGCGCGACATCGCCAGGGAGGTTCGCGAAAGCGGCCAGCGCATTCACACTCATGCCGAGGAGTCTCGGCTGCAACACCTCTCGGCTACGGCCTGGAGTTTTCAGGGTGCCATCGCAGAATTGGGCAAAGCTGGCCTGCTCTCTGACGGCTTATCCTTGGCGCATATGGTCTGGGCGGACGAAAAAGATCTGGCGCGAGTGGCCGAGGCGCGCGCGCATATCGTGTGCAATCCCAGCTCCAATTTGCGGCTGCGGTCCGGCATTGCACCCGCTCCATTGATGAAGCGGATGGGCATCAATCTCGCACTGGGGATGGATGGGACCAGCCTGGCAGGCGATGACGATATGTTCGCCGAAATGCGTTTGGCGCAAGGCCTTTATTGGTCAAGTGATCGGGCGAACCCTAGCCTGACCGCGAAGGATGTATTCGACATGGCCACTATGGGTGGCGCGCGTTTGATGGGTATGGATCACAGCATCGGAAGCCTTTCCGCCGGCAAACGCGCCGACTTTGTGATCCTGCGCCTGGACCGTATGGAAGGGCCCTGGTTGGACCCCGGCTTTGATCCGGTTGAGCTGTTGGTCAGCTCGGCAAAGTCCACGGATATCCAGAGCGTCTTCACCGGCGGACAACTGGCCGTTTCGCACGGCGAAGCCAAAAAGTGCGACGAAAAGAAAATTCTTCAAAACATCACCGACGGCATGCAGCGCGCCGCTGATCAAAGGCTGAGCGCCAGTGAATATGCCGCCGTCAAATCCGCATTGCAGCGCTGGTATGACGATTGGCTGACGAAAAACGCCCCGCAATAGTGACAGAGGAGCAAGACCATGCAGAAGAAAATTATCTGGCCGAACGGCGCGCGATGCGCCTGTGCGATCACCTTTGATATCGATGCGGACAGCCTGATCCATATCGCAAAGCCGGTCGACGGGCATGATCGCCTCTATCCGATCTCCATGGGGCGCTACGGGCCGACAGTTGCCATCCCTCGGATTCTGGAAACCTACAAACGTCTCGGGCTGAAACAGTCCTTCTTCGCCCCCGGATGGGTCGTGGAGCAATATCCGGATGCTATGCAAGCCATCCTGAAAGATGGTCATGAAATCGGCCACCATGGCTATTTGCACGAAGACCCGACAAACCATAGCGCGTCTGAACAAGCCTATTGGTTTGAACGCGCGCTGGAGTCGCATAAGCGGGTTCTGGGCAATGTGCCAAAAGGCTATCGCGCGCCGGTTTACAATGTGACGCAAGCCGTCATCGACTTGCTGAACAAGCATGAATTCGACTATGACAGTTCGCTGATGGCGGATGATGTGCCATACCTCATGCGATCCGGCGGGCGGACTTTGGTCGAACTTCCATCGCATTGGGGGACCGACGACTGGCCGCAATTCGCCCATTTTGAGGAGATTGGCTACATGATGCCCGTCGCCGGGCCACGCGCCGGGCTGACCCCATTTTGGGAGGAATTCGAAGCCCAATACGAAGAAGGCGGCTTCTGGATTGGCATCTGGCATCCCTTCCTGACCGGGCGTTTGGCGCGGTGGCGGCAGGTGGAAGACTGGATGGAAACTATCTTGAACAGGGGTGACGTCTGGTTCGCCACTCTCGGAGAGATCGCGCAGCACGTGCGCACGCAATATGAGGCAGACCGGCAAAGCGTACGGGTTGAAGAACTGCCCTATTATCAGGCGCCGGTCCTGACGGCATGAATATCCTTCAACGGGCGCGCGACTTCCTGGCTTCGCTCGACGCGCAGCGCGAGGTATTCCTTGGCGTTGCGCCAGATAGACTGTTGCAGGATGCCCGATCCGCCGCCGCGCGGCAGGCCGCAGGGAAGCTGCTTGGCCCGTTGGACGGCCAGTTTCTTGCGGTGAAGGCCAATATCGACGTGCAAGCGCTCCGAAGCCATGCGGGGTCTTTGGCCATCGATCCTCAGCCAGCAGACAATGACGCCCCGATCGTGGCAAGGCTCCGTTCCGCGGGCGCGATCATTCTGGGCCATGTAAACATGTCGGAATTCGCGTTCTCCGGGCTCGGAGTCAATCCGCATTTCGGCACCCCTCTGAATGCGTTGGATAGCACAATGGTGCCTGGAGGGTCCTCGAGCGGATCGGCGTCAGCCGTTGCCTTGGGCTTGGCCGACATCGCCTTGGGCACAGATACCTCCGGCTCCGTGCGCATTCCGGCCGCCTGTCAGGGCCTGGTTGGGTTTCGCCCAACTATGGACCGCTATGAAAGCGTCGGGATTTTACCTCTGGCGCCTTCTCTGGATACGCCAGGCTCACTCGCTTTAAACGTCAGTCAGATTTGCGCTGTGGATCGCGTTTTGTCGGATTGCAAAGAAACCGGGCACGCCTGTCGTCAAATTCTGTGCCTGAGGGAAGATGCCCTAGCGGGATTTACCCCGGAAATCAAAGCAATGTACGAACATGTCCTGCAGCATTTGTCCGATCATGGCATCGAATTGGAAAGGGTTGGCATCCGAAGTTTCACTTGTGTCACGGAGATCTTCCAAACCTATGGAACGCTGGTGAGTGCCGAAGCCTTTCGTCTTCTGCCAGGTTTGGTCGGAGACCAGCAGGCCAGACTGGACCCAAATGTGCAGGATCGCCTTGCTCAGGCGGCTTCAATCCTTGGCACAGATCTGCAGGCATTGCTGGAAATCCGGCGGGCCCTCATCCCGGACTTTGGCAGGGAACTGGCAGGGAAGATGCTGCTTTACCCGACATTGCCGTCGTACCCGCCGTCTGTTCAGGCCGTGACCCGCGATAAAGGGGTCTTTGCACGGGAAAACGCCCTTATCCTGTCGGTATCGATGAAAGCCGCTTTCCTCAATGCCCCAACAATTTCCATTCCATTTGGAGAACGGAGACCGGGGAGCAGCCTATCCTTGAGCGGCGGCGCAAACAGGGACGCGGATGTACTTGCGACGGCGTCTCATCTGGAGAAGATTTTTTCAGCGATTAGAGATGGATGAGGTCAGTTCACTCTATTCAGAATTCTCTTCATTTGTACCTGCGCGTCACTGGCTTCACCTTTGAATGGTCCATTGCAAACTGACTAGGTGACAAGATGACCACAATCCTGAGAATTGACGCCAGTGTGCGCCGCACCGACAACCCTGTTGCGGCCTATAACTCCATTTCCCGCGCTTTGGCGGACAGTTTCGTGGAAGAATGGAAAACGGTTGATCCGGACGTCGAAATTATTCTGCGTGACGTCGGAATGACCCCGCCGGATTTCATTTCCAACGATTGGATCGCGTCCGTCTTTACAGCAGAAGAGGAACGCACTCCTGAACAGAGCGCTTTGGTCAGCTTGTCTGATACGCTGATTGACGAGCTCGATCGCTCCGACATCCTGCTGATTTCGACGCCCATGTACAACTACGGCATGCCCGCAGCCCTGAAGGCTTGGTTTGATCAGATCATCCGGATCAACAAGACATTTACGTTTGATTTGGCGCGCGGCGACTTCCCTCTGGAACCGATCATGTCCGGCAAAACACTGGTGCTGCTGACATCGGCTGGCGAATTCGGCTTTGAGGAGGGTGGAATTCGCAATGACTCGGGTCACCTTTCTGCGCATATCAGCACATTGCGCAAGTACCTGGGCGCAGAACGCATGTTCGAAGCTGCGGCCGAGTATCAGGAATTCGCCGATGAGCGTCACAAAGCTTCGGTCGCCTCAGCTCAGGCCCAGGCACGTCACATTGCGCGTGAGCTTGCCTAACCGTTAGCCAGTTTATGGAAAGTAGAACCTGATGAAATGAACAGGTTCTACATTTCCAACTGGTCACAGCTCAAGGTGTGTGAGGCAGGTGGTTGTGTCCTACGCCCTTACTTGAGTGGTTCAAGTCGCTAAAGATACGAAACGGCAGCGAATGCAGTTGTAAACCTTCATTTCGGATTGGCGGACAGTTTAAACCAATTTCTTGAATCAACATCCCCGCATTCGAACTCCAGGTTCGAAAGCGGACTTCGCTATGCTGCGTTTTAACGGCAGATTTGTCCGGCACTGTGTGAATGCGCCGTTGGCCTCACCGTGCGCCTGCAGCGAAAGACCGGTTCGGTGAAGCTGCGCAGCGGCGGCGAGAGGTGATGCGAAAGACCGCTGTGGGTCGGTCATGTCTGTTGACCTGGCCACGGCGCCACAGCTTTGAAAAGATCGGTACCTGCAGCTTCGCCGACGCTTGTGCAGGACGCGGTGAAGGGCAGCTTCCCGCCAGCACTGTTCGCAACCTCAGTCGGCAGCAATGGCCGGGCGATTGTCGAGTTTGGGCTGGCTATTGCACTGCGCGCGCCAGGAAAACGCACAGTGAGCCACGCCTTCTCAACGCCCAGTGTGTTGGTATGTTTACTGGAGCATCTAGCTCTCCGCAGACACGACAACGCCGCGCATTCCGCAAGATGCGCGGCGTTGTCGTGCCTGCCCGTCGGGGACGCCGAAGGGGTGCAGGGGGCGTGGCGAACGAGCCCCTGCGAGCAGGGGGACGCAAGGGGGAGTGCGGAACGAGGACCCTTGCTCCGGCTGAAGGCCCCGAGAGGGTCAGGGAGAGCGGCGCGTCTCCCTGGCGGCGCGGCAGCGGCGCTGGGGTCCAGGGGTCTCCCCTGGCGAACGACAGCCTGTGCACTAAGGCGCGCGCAGCGCGACGACTGCGCAGGCTGATTAGTGAGTTAGAGGGCCAGGCTCACACCGCATCGGGACCGTGAGAAGGGCGCGATTTCCGGATCGCGTGCATCAACAACATCTCCCTGTCTCCTGTCCTTCCGGAGATGCGCCCCATGGTCCACCAGCCCAGCCCAGAGTTCGCCGTCGTTTGTCGCTTCCAGGGTTTGTTCCCTGCCGATCTTGCCGGATACGAGAAGCATCGCACTCGCAATGGAGGCGATCTCGGCCATGTCGACCACACTCGTTCCCACCTGAACCGACCCGTGATCGGCAAGGCGGATTGGGCGGCAAGCACGGCCGCGATGATCGAGGACATGAAGGCGGAGAACTTCGCGGACGAGATCGAAACGCTCACGCGGCGGCGGCGGAAGAAACAGATCAAGGAGCGCATGGCAGAAGGCCCGCGCGATCCGTGGCAGGCGACCCGCCATGGTCCCCTGCGGGAGGTCATCCTGACGGCAAACCGCAAGTGGTTCGACGCTCCTGAAAGCGAGGCCGCTCGTGAGGCCCGCGCGTTGGCATTCCAGGATGCAGCCCGGGATTGGCTGTTGGAAAACTTCGGCGAGGATGTCGTGCATGCGCGCGCTGATCTCGACGAGCAGGCCTTTCACATCCACGCGGTCATCGTGCCAAAGGCCCAGGTGGACCTGAACGGCACAAAGCGTTGGATGCTCCAGCCGTCCAAGCATGATCTGATCAAGGATTACGAGGCGGCGCAGGATAGTGTGGGCCAGCATTTTGCCCCGCTCGGCCTTATGCGTGGTGAGCGGCGCGCAGCCGCCGTGCGCAAGGCGCGGCAAAACGGGGAAGAGGCACCGGCCTACCGGCAGCATGTGCGGACGGCCGACTGGCGCAAGGCCGAAGATACCCGGATCGCCGAAACCCGCGCGAAACTCGACCAGCGCGCTGAAGCCATGATTGCCGAGAAAGCGGCGATCGAGCAGAGACAGGACGCGCTCACGAGCCGGGAGAACGCAATAGAAGTGCGCGAGAAAGCAACCGCTGCGAAGGAGCAGGAAGCCGATGCGGTACTGGCTGTCGGGCAAGGATTGGCCGCAGGCGCCTTTGACATCGAGGACAGGCACGGAACGCCAGCGCTTGTCGAGACCCCGGAAGCCAAACCTGGGCTCCTGTCGAAGCTGAGGTCGCGGATGGCCCTGTCGTCTTCTGGCCGTGCTCGCGCGCTGCATGTGTTCTCGAAGGCGTTGGCGCGCTTGCGCAAACAGTCCCGTGATGAGGCGAAGACAGCCGTGGCTCGCGATACGGCCGAGATCGAAGCCGCGGATGAGAAGATCGTCGAGATTGCCTCTCGTCTTCCCGACGCCGAGCGCCGGTCCATCGGCAAGATCAGGCTCTCTCTCAGCGCACGCATCATGGCTCTGACCGGTCGCAATACGGCTCGCGAAACCCCAGAAAAAGGCGGGAATGACGGACGGCCGTAGTCGATTTTTCGATCTTTGTTTTGCGTGATTTCAACAACTTAACGCGGCCCTCTAAAAAAGAACGCGAAAATCGCTCCCGTTCAAAAAAAACGGTCGGACTATTCTTCTGTCCGAGGCGGCAGAGGTCTCGGCAGACACAACCAGAAACAGTCCTAAGAGGAAGACATGACCATGAAGATCCTGCTCGACACCACCCGTTTCCACGCCCCCGCCGATGGCCGCGGTAGCGGCAGTGACCGCCCCAAGTTGACCGCGAAACAGAGGGCAATTGCGGCGCTGGAAAAGGCCATCGACAAGGATGCCAAGGCCGAGGAACGCCTTGAAGCGGCCCGCCGCAAGGCCATCGGCGAACACTTCACCACCTGGATCGAAGGTGCCGATGCCTCGCTTATCGTCGAGGTCTTCGCCGGCCTTGAAGTGGCGGCCACGAAAGTCAACCGCAAGCGCATCGCCTCGCACCCGCTCCGGCCCGAGGCGGTCGATGCCATCGTTGAGAAGCGGCTCGCCGAGATCGAGCGCATCAAGCCGAAGAATCCGCAGAGCGTGAGCGTGAACGCCAGATGAATGACGGCGCGGCCGACGCGGCCTGATCATCGCAAGAACATTCCGCCCTCCGTGATTGGAGGGCGGCAAATCCCTCAGCCATCAACCACCCCGTCGAGCCGATACAATGCACGCCACCCTCGCCACCCTCCCATCGCAAGGACCCGGTTCCGCCGGTCCTGCCAAGCGTGGGATGGCGACGGAGGCAGCAAAAGCGCATCAGCAAGAGGTCGCGCGCCTCACCGCAGCCCGCGACAAGCTGGCGACTCTTCTGGCGGGCGGTGAAATCTGGGCGCTCCCGCTGTTCACCCGGCTTGAGGCCGAGCTGGCCCAGTTGGAGGCACGCGGGGATGTGCTCGCCCGCGCCCGGCAGATCGCCGAAATGGCGGCGCGCAAGGCGGCTTGAACGCGCCGCGTCCCTCTCAGGTCAGGTGCGCTGGCACCTCCAGCGCCACCGCTTGGGCCAGCTCCAGCTTTCGCTCCAAGGGCATCTCGTCGCCATAGAGCTCCCGGTTACGAGCCGACGCCACACTGTGGCCCATCATCTCTCCGCGATCATCCGAAGCAATCCCAGCAGCCTTCAACCGGCTTTCCCAGGTATGCCGCGTCCCGCCGGCCGTGTGCTTCGGCGACGGCATCAGGTCGTGGCCGCGCAGGTAGCCGTTGATGAGCGCCGAGTAGCTGCGCTTGTAGCGATAGCGCGGGAACCCGTCCGGATGCCGCCGCGCGGCCGCCAGCGCCACCCCGACGAGCGGCACCAGTCGGACCGAAGAGGTGTTCTTGATCTCACGCTTTTCCTCGCCGTCCTCGAAGGCAATCCGCAGATGCGGGATCACCGCATCCAGCACGATGGCATCGGACGGCAGATCGTGGATCTCCGCCTGCCGGCAGCCGGTCTCTATTGAGATCAGCAGAATATCGCGGGCCTCGTCGTTGAGGCCGTCGAGGGCACCGGGCGCGAACCACTTCTCGACGATCCATTCGACTGGAATCTCTGGCTTGCGGCTCTTGACCGCGTGGCGGTCCCGGATCGTGATGCCGATATAGGGGCGCGGGGGGTCTGCCATGTCGAGGCTCTCGTAGTAATGCGCCAGCATCGACGACATATTCGAGAAGTCCTTCTTCGCCGTTTCCGCGGTCTGGCCCTCCTTCTCGATCCGCTTCTGCCACCATGCCTTGTGCCGACGGGCATCCGCAGCCTCAAGCGACAGAACGGGCCGGTCGCCGCCAAGGGCGGCCATGAGGTTCGTCACCGCGCGCGTCCGCGGATTGCGCCACAGGCGCATCTGCGTGTCGCTTTTGTAGCGGTTGTCATGCGCACAGATCCGTTCGACTTCCTCGATGAGTTCCGACAGCATCAGTTGGGGTGCCTCAACTCCGCCGAGCAGCGCTCGCGCCGTCTCAGGGGTGTCCGTCGGCTTTAGGGTGTCGAGGCGCGCGAGGATCTCGTCGAGCGGCCCGCTCGCGAGGTCGTCGGCTTGGCGGTAGGTGATGCCCCGCGTTGCAGCCAGCGCGACCGCAGCCGAGAAGACGTCGCCCGGCTGCTGCGACTGGCCCATCGTCAGGCGGGCATCCAGTTCAGCCAGCACCGCCGCCTCCGCCGCCGGAAGGCGCGCACGCGCCTCCCGGTCGCTATCAGTGCGCAGGCTGCGATGGATCTCCGTCCGAGGCTCCACCCCGGTATAACGCTTGGGCACACGCATCCGCAGATGCCAGGTCCCGTTCCGCTTCGTTATGCCTGCCATCTGCCTGTCCGTTTCGTCAGTAATCAACTGGTATTGAGACCGTCTTCCGCGATCAAGGGTGCTCCACATTTTGCTACACATTTTTCTCGCGTGGCGAGCGATGAAGCTCGACCTACTTCCATAAAAAAATGAAGTTTATGGCCATCTCAGGGACTTATTTGAATCCTGTCTCTCCGCCATAACCCCACAGATCAGCTCGGATGAGAGGCGATGGCCTCTATCTGTATGTGTTTCAGCTAGCTGCGCGGATCAGATCTGCGGGCCGGATCAGTTCGGCCGCACCGCCACCAGAACGACGCCCAGTTCCTCTTCCAGTTCCTGCAGTTTCTTGAGCTGGTCTTCCGGCAGCGCGGCGGTATCCGCTTCCACCTCGGCCAGCGCCACGACAGGGCTTCCGATATCTTTCTCGAGAGCCTTGATCGCGTTGAGCTTCTCAGTTTCAAGTGTGGCGAGCGGGTACAGCATTGTTGTCTCCTGTCTGTTGATGAGGTTGAGTATAGCCGGTTTTTCCCGGTGCGGGCCGATTGATTTCAGGCTGGGCCGCGCGGCGGCCTAGTGTGCGCGGGTTTGAATAAAACGCTCAGCGTTATTTACTTTCCGGGGAGGCTGCACTGACCTTCCGGTCAGGCGGTTTGATTCGAAACTGCGGCCGGACCGGTCCGGCGCCCGGGCGGAAACAAACGCCGCAATCTGAGGGGATTGGAGGGGGATCCTGCCCATTTCTCTGCCGCCAGCCTGACCGCCGCCACAAAACCCGGCTCTATTGCCACAATTCATGCTTGTTTCGGTTGTGGAAACAACTGCCGCTCGAATGCCGCCGCCGCATGCCGGAATGCGCATGTTTGCCCGGTTGAATGATGGAATTACGCCTGATTGCGGAAACAATGGGGGCGGTTTCAGGCCGGATTCAGGCCGCAATCTTCAGCCGGCGCTGCCGAATGGGGGTAATTTTAGGCAATTTTTTGGCTTTGAGGTCGCAAGGACCTAAAGTATGCATGGATTAGCCCATTTGGGGGGGCGAGTTCTGCGAGCTGCTGGACTGTGGTGGACTGCTAAAAATTGAATCAAGTCCCGGTGCCGTGTTTTCGGGCACACCACTGATCAGAAAGCTGATGCTATCCGATTGCGCGCTGTTCTAGCGCGCAAACCAGTGCGTGCGCGTTCTGGCTCCCAACCCGCGTGGGCTGGTGGTTCCGGCTGCGGCAGTCCGCAAGGCTGTCCGGCGGACCCGGCAGATGGGGTTTTGCGCCTGACCGGTGAGGAGAGGGTAATGACAATGAGTAACGATAAGCCGAATCCGGCGAAGGACGGGATTGTTGAGGGCACTTCGGGCGACGACCTGATCGATGCCGCCTACACCGGCGATCCGGAAGGCGACATGGTCGACCACGGCGATGCCATCGACCCGGCGGCAGGGCCGGATGACGATGTCATCCTTGCCGGGGACGGTGACGACAGCATCTATGCGGGCGCAGGCAACGATACCGTCGAGGGCGGCAGCGGAGATGACCTGATCCTGGGCGACGGTGTGTCAGGCGCCACCCAGCCGGTCACCATTACCATCGACTGCACCACCGCGGGGATCAGGAACGAGGTATTCGCCTATACCATCGACCCGGACACCGGCGAGATCAGCAACGTCGTGGTGCTGACCGAAAACGCCAATAAGAGCGTTGGCGACAGCTTCACCTATGACGCGCCCGAAGGCGCCATTGTCGGGGTTGGCATCACCAACGTCAAAGGCACCTACTTCTCGTCCGGCTACGGCAGCAATGCGGATTTGAACTCCGACGGGCTGGTCCACACGCAGGGCTTTGGCCAGAACCCGGACGGCTCCGTGAAAATCGGCTTCGAGGATCTGCCCGGCCTTGGCGACCAGGATTTCGACGACGTCAAGCTGACCGTCGACCTGGGCGACTCGGGAACCACCTTCGACAACCCCCATTTCGACTATTCCTCGGATCCGCTGGACCCGGTGGTGCCGGGCGATGACCTGCTGATCGGCGGTGACGGCGATGACACCATCCTGGGCGGCGGCGGCGATGACACAATCATCGGCGGCAACGGTTCGGACTTTGCGGACGGCGGTGACGGCGACGATGTGATCGACACCTCCAAGGACAGCAGCGTGCCGCTGCCGGACCGCGGCTTCCCGGGCTACACCGGCACCAACCCGGACATCCCCTTTGTCCCGGCCGACCCCGATCCGTTTGACGACAGGGACACGGTCCTGGGCGGCGAGGGCAACGACACCGTCTTCACCGGCGACGATGCTGACCTGATCGACGGCGGCGCCGGCATGGATGTGATCGACGGCGGACTCGACGACGACACCATCGAAGGCGGTGCGGATGGGGATGTGCTGATCGGCAGCGAAGGTTCCGACATCCTCGTGGGCGGCGGCGGCGATGACACCATCTTCGGCGGCCTGGACCCGGCTTTCCCGGATGTGCTGAACATCACCGACGACGGCGGCGACGGCCGCCCCGCGGATCCGGATCCCACCAACGGGATGGATATGATCAGCGGCGGTTCCGGCAATGACGTGATCTTCGGCCAGGACGATGACGATGTCATCACCGGCGGTTCGGGCGATGACACCATCGATGCGGGCATCGACGACGACGAGGTCCGGGGCGGCTCCGGCAATGACGTGATCACCGGCGGCCACGGCGCCGACACCCTGCTGGGCGGCGCCGACCGCGATATCTTCCTGGGGGCCACGGCTGGCGATATCGTCGACGGCGGCTCGGATGGCGATGACTTCGACATTCTGGACCTGACCGGCACCGGCCCGTTTGAGCTGACCGGCGTTACCGTGGATCCGGACGGCAACAGTATCTCGGGCACCGTCAACTTCCTGGACGGTGACGGGGAGGTGACCGGCTCGATGAGCTTTGGCGAGATCGAGCAGATCATTCCCTGTTTCACGCCGGGCACCCTGATCGCCACCCCGCTGGGCGAGCGCCGGGTCGAGGATCTGCAGGCTGGCGACCGGGTGATCACCCGCGACAACGGCATCCAGGAGATCCGCTGGATTGCGGCCCGCACGCTGGAAGGCCAGGACCTGGCCGGTGCCTCGCATCTGCAGCCGGTGCTGATCCGCCAGGGCGCCCTGGGCAATGGCCTGCCGGAGCGCGACATGATGGTCAGCCCCAACCACCGGGTGCTGGTCGCCAACGACAAGACCGCGCTGTATTTCGAGGACCGCGAGGTTCTGGTGGCGGCCAAGCATCTGACCGGGCTGGCCGGTGTTGACCGGGTTGAGCTGACCGAGGTCACCTATATCCACTTCATGTTCGATCAGCATGAAGTGGTGCTGTCTGATGGTGCCTGGACCGAGAGCTTCCAGCCCGGCGACCATTCCTTGCGCGGTCTGGACAATGCTCAGCGCAACGAGCTGTTTGAGCTGTTCCCCGAGCTGAAATCGGAACAAGGCCGCGCGGCCTATACCGCGGCGCGCCGGTCCCTGCGCAAACACGAGGCGCATCTGCTTGTGCATTGAATAATGCAACTGCCGTTTTGGGGGAGGCGGCAGCATCAAGCGTAGCGCAGGAAGGCAGGGCCCCGTGCCCTGCCTTCTCTGTGTCTGAGGAATCAGCGGCGGCGCCAGGCGGCCCAGTCCTCCGGCGTGTCCAGATCGGTCAGCGCGTGGGCCTTGGGCAGGGCAACCAATTTTACGGCTTCTCCTTTCAGCACACCGCGGGCGCCCTGATCGCCGCTTAGGGCCTTCAGGGCCGCAAAGCAGCGGCTTGGGAACAGCACCGGGTGGCCCGGGGTTCCGTCTTCTGCCGTGGCGCGCAGGATGGGGCTGCTGCTGCCGCGGAAGCGGGCTGCCAGACGCAGCATATCCTGGGTCTCGACCTCCGGCATGTCGGCGGGCAGGATCATCACGCCGTCGCATCCCTCGGGCAGCGCCGTCACGCCGCGGCGGATCGAGGCGGCCATGCCTTCATCCGCGTCCGGAACCGGAATGGGGACCGCCGTGCCAATGGCGGCTGCGCGGGGATGGGTGGAACTGGGTAATGTCACGTAGACCTGCAGTCCGGTCAGGGCGGCGCGGCGGCAGATACGCGACAGCAGGGGTTCGCCGTCCACCTCCTCCATCAGCTTGTCACGGCCCTGCATCCGCGAGGAGGCGCCTGCCGCGAGCAGGAGAATGGCGATGGCGGTCATGGAATCCCGGTCCTTTGGTCTGGGGCTAAAGGCCGGATGCCTCCGGCGGGGATATTTTTAGCCAGATGAAGAGGCGGATCCAGTGAAAGCCGCAGGGGGAGCGTGAATGTAGGTCAGCAAAGCTGACCAAATGTTTCGCGCGCGAAACATTCGGGTAAGGGGGCTGACGTAACCGTTGCGGACCGGACGCGAGGTCACCGTGCGCTGGTGCGGCAACAGGGGGCAGGCAGGTCAGGCTTGCTGACCTGCCTGAGGGGCATCAGCCGCGCATCCGGGCGCCGCCGGCGTCGAACAGCGGCTCGGTAATCAGGCGGGCCTTGTACATCTTGCCGAGGATTTCGATCTCGACAGCCAAGCCTTCCTTGGCGCGCTCCGTCGGCACGAAGCCCAGCGCGATGGATTTCTGCGCGTGGTGCGAGTAGCCGCCGGAGGTGCAGAAGCCGGCCACCGTGCCGTCGAGCCAGATCGGCTCATAGGCGACCACATCGGCGTCGTCCGCCTCGACCTCAAAGGCGCAGAGCTGGCGGGCGGGGCCTGCGTCGCGTTCGGCCTCAGCGGCGGCGCGGCCAATGAAATCAACGGGTTTCTTGAAGGAGATGAAGCGGTCCAGCCCGGTCTCCGCGGCCGTGTAGTCGGGCGAGAATTCCCGCAGCCAGGAGCCGAAGAACTTGTCGAGCCGCAGCGACATCATTGCCCGCATGCCGAAGGGCTTCATGCCGTGCGGCTGGCCGGCGGTCCAGAGCGCGTCCCAAAGGGCGCGTTGGCTGGGCAGGTCGCAGTAGATCTCATACCCCAGATCGCCGGTGTAGCTGACGCGCTGCACAATGCAGTCGGCCATGCCCACGGTCAGGCGGCGCACATCCATGAAGCGCATGTCCGAGATGTCCTGGCGCGTGCAGGCCTGCAGGACTTCGCGTGCCTTGGGGCCTGCGATCTGGAAGCCGTTGCGGGTGTCGGAGATGTTTTCGAGGGACACACCGTCGTTCAGATTCTGCAGGAACCAGCGCATGTGGTAGGCCTGCGAGCCGTAGGAGGCAGTGAGCTGGAACTCCTCTTCCGAGAGGCAGGAGATGGTGAAATCGCCGATCAGACGGCCCTTGGGCGACAGCATGGGTGTCAGCGACAGGCGGCCCGGCTGCGGCACCCGGCCTGCCATGATGCGGTCGAGCCAGGCGCGGGCGCCGGCCCCCTTGACCAGGTACTTGCCGAAGTTGTGGACTTCGTTGATGCCCACGTTTTCGCGCACCGCCTTGACCTCGCGCGCGGTGGCCTCGAAGGCGTTGGAGCGGCGGAAGGACGGGGTCTCATACCGCGGCTCGTCACCCTCGGCGAAGTAGTTCGGGACCTCCATGCCGTATTGCGCACCCCAGACCGCGCCCATGCCGTCGAAGATGTCATACATCGGGGTGGTGCGGAACGGGCGGGCGGCGGGCAGCTCCTCGTTCGGGTAGGCGATGGAGAAGCGTTTCTGATAGTTTTCAATGACTTTCGGCCGCGTGTAGCCCGGGGTGATCCAGTCGCCGAAGCGGGCGCAGTCCATCGCGAAAGTGTCGCGCTCGCATTCGCCCTCGACCATCCACTGGGCCAGCATCAGGCCGACGCCGCCGCCCTGGGAGAAACCGGCCATGACCGCGCAGGCGGACCAGTAGTTGCGCATGCCGGGCACAGGGCCGACCAGTGGGTTGCCGTCAGGGGCAAAGGTGAAGGGGCCGTGGATCACCGATTTGACGCCTGCGGCCTCCAGCGCGGGGAAGCGTTTGTAGGCGAAGGCGATGGAATCCTCGATCTTGTCGAAGTCATCGGGCAGCAGCTCGTGGCCGAAGTCCCAGGGGGTGCCGTCGACCGCCCAGGGTTTGCAGGGCTGTTCGTAGAAGCCGATGCAGAGGCCGCGGCCCTCTTGCCTGAGGTAGCTTTCGCCGGCCGGGTCCATCACGTGCGGATGCTCGCCGCCGCCGTCGATGATCTCGGCAATCATCGGCACCTCGTCGGTGACGATATACTGGTGCTCCATCGGGTGCAGCGGGAAGTAGACGCCGGCCATGGCACCGACCTCGCGGGCCCACAAGCCGCCTGCGTTGACAACGTGTTCGGCGTGGACAGTGCCCTTGTTCGTCACCACGTCCCAGGTGCCGTCAGGGCGCTGGTTGGTCTCGATCACCTTGCAGTGGGTCTCAATCGTGGCGCCGCCCATGCGTGCGGCCTTGGCATAGGCGTGGGTGGTGCCGGACGGATCGAGGTGGCCGTCGAGCGGGTCATACAGGCCGCCGATGATGCCGTCCACATTGGTGACAGGGGCGATCTTCTTGATCTCTTCGGGGGAGACAATTTCGGTCTCCAGCCCCATGAAGCGGTGCTTGGCGCGCTCGGCCTTCAGCATGTCGAAACGTTCCTGGGTCTCCGCCAGGGTGACGCCGCCGACGTGGTGCAGGCCGCAGGACATGCCGGTGATCTCTTCCAGCTCCTTGTAGAGCTTGATGGTGTAGCCCTGCAGCGCCGCCATGTTGGTGTCGCCGTTGAGCGTATGAAAGCCGCCCGCTGCGTGCCAGGTGGAGCCGGAGGTGAGCTCCGAGCGTTCGATCAGCATGACGTCGGACCAGCCGAGCTTGGTCAGGTGGTAAAGGACAGAGCAGCCGACGACGCCGCCGCCGATAACTGCCACGCGGGTGGTGGTTTTCATGTGGGCCTCCCTGAATAGGTGTTGCCTGCATTCTGTACAGAAGTGAACAGTAGTCCAGCACAAAAACGACCCCGCGTGACGCTGCGGGGAGGGCGGGCCGCCGCAGGGTCACTCGGATGTACGGAAGCGGCTGTTCTGGATGACAAAAATTGCGGTGAGCGGCGCCACCAGGAGGATCACGCCAACGGTGATCAGCAGCGTGCCGAGCTGGGAATAGTCGGCGGGGGTGGTGATGGTGCCGGCCGAATCTGTCACCTCGCGCGTCACCACGAAGATCTCGTTCAGGTATTTGGTGCCCAGGCTGGAGGCCGAGAGCGCCAGGTTGGTGAAGGAGGCCATGACGGCAAAGAATGTCGCCTTGAGCCCCGAAGGCGCGTTGCGGGCGATCCAGGCGAGCATCGGGATCATCGCGACCTGGCCCAGCGGCGATTCAACCGCAGTGTCGACAATGGCGATGAAGCGGGCGTCGACCACGCCGCCGGTCATTTCGGAGGTCCAGTGGTGGGCGCCGTAGTAGAGCGCGATGTTGGGCAGGCTGAGCACGGCTTCGGTGATCGCCAGGAAGGCGACGATCCAGGCGATCGGGCGGCTGGCCATCATCGGGCGGAAGATCAGCATGCCCGCCAGCGTCAGCAGCGAGGTGATCAGGGACAGGACCGACAGGAATTGCTGGTCAAAGCCCAGCACGTCGATCTCAAACCAGGTGGCGCCGGGGCCGCGCAGCGGGGTGGCACGGTAGACAAAGATGATGATGGCGGTGCCGATCAGGGCGCGGGCGTGGTCCTTGGGCAGGACCGCCACCAACTGGCGCATCAGGAACAGCACGATGGCCATGGAGCCGGCAAAGACGATTTCCTGCGAGTAGGGCACGTCGCCCAGGCCGACGGCGAGCGACAGCGCGACAAAGGCGCCGCCGCCGATGAAATACCAGTGGTTCGGGGTGACCGGCTCGCGCGGCAGTTCGATGCGGCTGCGGATCTCGGCCTCGTCCACGCCCGCGCGGCGCAGCCGGGCGGCCTTGCGCCATTTCTGCCAGACCGCCAGCGCCACGCCGGACAGGGAGATCACCGGGATCAGCAGGGCGAGGGTGAAGACAAAGCCGTAAAGCGCGCCCTTTTCCGGCTGCGGCAGCGCGTCGGCGCCGTCGAACAGGGCGACGTTCAGGGCCGCGGCGGCGCTGGAGCCGCCGATCAGCGCGATGCGCCCGAAGGTCTGCATGGTGGTGTGCAGGGACTTGGTTTCGGCCTCCGGCAGCGGATTGCCGTACGCGTCGGTGTGCGGCACGGCCTCCACCGACATGGCATCGGCCACCACGTCCTGCAGCACGAATCCGCAAGGCGCGAGCAGCGCGGCGGTAACATACCAGGCGTTGAGCGGCATCACCGCGCCCATCATCGCCGGTTCCAGCACAATGGCGGCAAGGATGCCATAGCTGCCGGCCATCAGCCCGGCGCCGGCAAGGATCAGCAGGTATTTCCAGCGCCAGATCAGGTCGACCAAGTGGCCCAGCGGCATCTTCAGCGCCCAGGGCAGGCCCACCCAGAATGCCAGTCCGGCCAGGAAGGCAGCCGACAAGTCCAGGTATTCCTTGACGAAAAACGAGGCGGCGACGGTGGTGATGCCCTGCGCGCCAAAGGCGAAATAGATCATGAGCGGCGGCAGGAAGGACCAGCGGAGCTGCCGGAACAGCTCCAGAACGACCCGGTCGAAGCCATTCCAGGCCAGCACCGCCGCGCGCGTCATGACTGCACCTGATGCATGACAGGACGCATAGCG
This sequence comes from Leisingera coralii, assembly GCF_049056525.1. Lineage (NCBI taxonomy): Bacteria > Pseudomonadati > Pseudomonadota > Alphaproteobacteria > Rhodobacterales > Roseobacteraceae > Leisingera > Leisingera coralii. The sequence goes on from NZ_JBHUPT010000034.1 coordinate 24,908, forward strand.
GGACTCACGACAGGGGCCGGATCTTGAGCCCCGTGACCCGGTTGCCTTCCCGTTCGGTCACCTCGAAGCGGAAGCCGTGGAAGGAGAACACCTGGCCCTTGGTGGGGATCATCTGGGCCTCGTGGATCACCAGGCCCGCGATGGTGTTGGCCTCGTCATCCGGCAGGTTCCACTCGGTGGCCCGGTTCACGTCGCGGATGGTGGCTGCGCCTTCGACCAGATAGGAGCCGTCAGAGGCTTTCTTGACGATGCTTTCCTCGTGCGGGTCGAATTCGTCGGTAATCTCGCCGACGATCTCTTCCAGGATGTCCTCCAGCGTGATCAGCCCCTGCAGGGCGCCGTATTCGTCCACCACCAGCGCAAAATGCGAGCGCATCCGCAAGAACTGGCGCATCTGCTCGTCCAGGGTGGTGGTTTCGGGCACGAAATAGGGGGCCTTGGCGACCTCGGTGATGTCGAAGGACTTGAGCCGTTCGGTATTGCCGTCGGCGCCGCCGGCCTCGGTGTACATCGACCGGAACAGATCCTTGGCGTGGACCACGCCGATGATGTTTTCCTGTTCGCCGCGGAACACCGGCAGGCGGGTGTGCTGGCTTTGCAGGCACTGCTCCAGGATGGTTTCCGGCTCTGCGTCCGCGTCGATCATCTCGATGTTGGAGCGGTGCAGCATGATCTCCTCGACAAAGCGGTCGGAAAGGTCGAGCGCGCCCAGGATGCGGTCGCGGTCCTCTTTCTCGACGACGCCTTCGGAATGGCCCAGGTGCAGGGCGCCGGCAATCTCCTCGCGCACCGCCATGATGTGGCTGTCCGGATCGATCTGAACGCCGAAGATGCGCAGCACGCCGCGCACGAAGAGCCGCACCGCGCCCACCACCGGCGACAGCACCTTGACGATGATCGCGATCGGCGCCGAGACGGCGGAGGCGGCCTTTTCAGCGTTGGAAATGGCGTAGGTCTTGGGCAGAACCTCAGCAAAGATCAGCACCAGCAGGGTCATCACCAGCGTCGCCATTGCAACGCCGCCTTCACCGAACAGGCGGGTGAAGAGCGCAGTCGCGAGCGAAGCCGCGAGGATGTTGACGACGTTGTTGCCCAGCAGGACCGAGCCGATCAGCCGCTCGTTGTCTTCGGTGATCACAAGCGCGCGCCTGGCCCCTGCAGAGCCCTTGTCGGCCTGGCTGCGCAGCTTACCGCGGGAGGCGGCGGTCAGCGCGGTCTCGGAGCCGGAGAAAAAACCGGAGCAGACCAGCAGCAGGGCAATCGAGCCCGTGGTGATCCAGAAATCGCTGTCAAAAACAGTAGTGGCGGGGTCCATTTTTGGTCCGTTGTTGAGAATGTCTGCACAGTTATGGGGGCTGGCCCGCGCCGCTTCAAGCGTCAGGCCTGATCCTGTGCCAGCGGGTGATGCTCCAGCACCAGTTCCTGCAGCCGGGCGTCCAGAACATGGGTGTAAATTTCGGTGGTGGCAATGTCGGCGTGCCCCAGCAGCGCCTGGATCGCGCGCAGGTCGGCGCCATTGGCCAGAAGATGGGTGGCAAACGCATGGCGCAGCGTGTGCGGCGTGACCTTGTCCGGTGAAACGCCGCCGGTCACCGCCAGTTCCTTGATCAGCAGGTAGAACCGGTGCCGGGTCAGGTGGCCGGATTTGCCGCGCGAGGGAAACAGGAAGCGGGAGGCCGGGGTGCCCTTCGCTTCGCGCCCGGCCTCTGCGTCGTCACGGACCAGCAGCCAGGCCGCCAGCGCCTCGCGCGCGGGCGGCGACAGCGGCACCATGCGCTCCTTGCCGCCCTTGCCCATGATCAGCAGCATCCGGGGGTCGCCGCGGGCGGCCGAGACCGGCAGCGAGACCAGCTCGGTCACCCGCATTCCCGTCGCATAGAGCAGTTCCATCAGGCAGGTGTTTCGCAGCCGGTCGGCCTCGCTGCGGCCGGTCTTGCGGGCGGCCTCCAGCAGGCGGTCGACCTCGATCACCTCCAGCGTTTTCGGCAGCCGTTTCTCGCGGCCCGGGCCGCGGATCTGGATCGCTGGATTGTCCTCGCGCCAGCCTTCCTCAAAGGCGAAACGGTAGATTTGCTTGACGGCCGACAGCCGCCGCGCCCGGGTGGAGCGGGCCAGCCCCTGGGCGTCGCAGTTGATCAGATAGGCCTCGATATCGTCCTGGGAGGCGGTGAGGAAATCCAGGGAGCGGTGCTCCAGCCAGGCGGTCAGGTCCTTGAGGTCGCGGCCATAGGCCAGCAGCGTGTTCTGCGAGGCGCCGGTCTCTGCCGCCTGGGCGTCGAGGAACGTGGAGATCCACTGCAAATTGTCGCGCGGTGCGGCCATGTCACTGCCGCTCCAGCAGCATCAGCTGAAGCGAGGCGCGCCGGGCGGTGTCTTCCAGCCCGACGGAGCGGAAGGCGGCCAGCGCGGCGGTCAGGTCGCCCAGATTGCCGTCGGACCCTTGCGCAAACAGCACCATGCTGCGCAGGATCGCCTCGCCCAGCTGGCCGTTGTCCAGCTGCTGCCGGATCGCGGCGGGAACCGGCGGCTCCGCAGCAAACCCCAGCGCGATGGCTTCCGCCAGCGGCGACGGGGCCGGGGCGTTGCCGGGCCGTCCCCGGGCAAGCCCTGCCAGGAACTGCTCCTGAGCGCCATCGGCGGGCATGTCATGCGCGGCCAGCTCATAAAGCGGTGACAAGAGGCGAATGCGCCAGGCCAGGGCTTTCTCGGGGCCGTTCAGCTTTGCCCGGGACAGCGGCTCGGCAAAGAGGTCGGCAAAAACGGTTTCTGTGCCCGCTTCCTGCATCGCCTCCCAGGCGCGGGGCAGGGAGGCGGCAAGCGCATCTGCACTGCCGGAATTCAGATCTTGCTCCAGCTGCTGCACCGCCGCAACCCGGTCCCAGATGCCGCCCGACGCGGCCGGTTTGCGGTCGCTGAACAGGCCAAGGTACTGGTTGGGATTGAGCGCGCCGCCGCGGGCCAGCCGCTCGGCCGCCTCCAGCTGGGCCTTCCAGCCGACAATGTCGCGCAGGTCTGCCGCGGCAAAGGCCGGCGGCAGCGGCGCCGTGGGCATCGGCTCGCCAATGGTTTCGAACAGGCGGAATGTCAGCGGATCCGGCGCCGCGGGATGGGGCAGGGGCGGCGCCCCCTCGTAGAGGTCGGGGTTGAGGAACCGGTCCAGCAGGTCCATCCGGTCCTTGGGCAGCAGCTCCAGCGCGTGGGCGGTTTCCAGCATCAGCGCCGCGGTCGGCCAGTCGCTGCGCCGCGCCGCGCAGAAGATCCTGGCACCGTAGCTGTCCGACAGATGCGGGGCCGCGGCCAGCGCATCGCAGGAGGCATCCTCGCTGCCGGTCAGCAGGGTGGCATCGAACCAGCGGGCAAAGCGGTCCTTGCTGGCGGCGGGGCCTGCGTGTTCCGCAAGCGCCTGCGACGGATCTGCGGCCCCGAGCGCCAGCAGCCGGTCGAGTCGGGCCAGCAGGATCCGGTCCTTGGAGGCGGCGGGCGGGCGGCTTTCCGACAGCAGCAGGGTGAACAGCAGCGCCTGCATTGCCGGGCTGCCGCGCACGGGAACGGTTTCGATCAGATGGGCGATGTCCTCGGCGCTGCTGCCGCGCCACATGTCCGGCGGCAGTCCGGTTGCCGCGGCCGGAACCAGCCCGACAGGCGGCAGCAGCGCCTCCAGCGGGGTGACCGACACCTGCGGCACCGCGGCGGTGCCGGTGACCGGCGGCTCCAGCAGCACGGTGCCGGGCAGGCCGCTGCGCGGCGGCGGCTGGTTCAGCCATTCAATTGCTGCCAGAGGCTCATTGGCGAAGGCGCTGCCTGCCAGCATGACCCCTGCGGCAGCTGCTTTAATCCGCATTCAGCACCACCGGCTTGCGCACTTCGGTGCTGGGCGCGCGGAAATCGGCGCCGAACCACGGCCCCACATAGGCGTAGCCAACCAGCCCGATCCCGGCGAGAACTACCAAGTAGACCAGATACTTAATCAAACGCCCCATAACGTGTCCAATGCCTGTTTCCTGCTCTTTTGACCAAGTTATATATTCCCTTTTCCGCAAGATCACGTCATTCACTGAAGAATGAGCGAAAAAGAGCAAATCAGCGGCCAGAAGGCAGCAGGCCCGGCGCCTGGGAAACTGAAGAAAACCATCGTGATGGTGGGGATGATGGGGGCCGGCAAGACCGCCGTGGGGCGGGCGCTGGCAGCCCGGCTGGATGTGCCCTTTCTGGACAGCGACCATGAGATCGAGGCCGCTGCCAACATGACGATCCCGGAGATTTTCGCCCGCGACGGCGAGCCGTTTTTCCGCCAGAAAGAGCGGCAGGTGATTGCCCGCCTGCTGGAAGAGGAGCGCGGGGTGCTGTCGACCGGCGGCGGCGCCTTTCTGGCGCAGGAGAACCGTGAGGTGATCACCGCAAAGGGCGTCTCTGTCTGGCTGGACGCAGGTTTGGATGTGCTGTGGAACCGGGTCCGCCACCGCGACACCCGGCCGCTGCTGCGCACCGCCGATCCCTATGCGACGCTTCGGGGCCTGTACGAGCAGCGGGTGCCGCTTTATGCGAAGGCAGATCTGACCGTCGCCTCCGACGGCCAGGCCGCGATCGAAACCATGGTTGACCGCGTGCTGGACGCCTTGAAGGCACGCCCCGATGTACTGGAGTGGGAATGATGGAACGCACGGTTCACGTGCCCCTGGGCGAACGCGCCTATGATGTGGTGATCGGCCCCGGGCTGCTGGCGCAGGCGGGCGAGCGGATCAAGCCGCTCTTGAAGCGGCCGCAGGTGGCGGTGCTGACCGACGAGACCGTGGCGGAGAAACATCTGGACGCCTTGCGCGCCGGCCTGGCGGCTGCGGGCGTGGAGATGACCGCGCTGGCGCTGCCGCCGGGCGAGGCAACCAAGGGCTGGCCGCAGTTCACCCGGGCAGTCGAATGGCTCCTAGAGCAGAAGGTGGAGCGCGGCGACGTGGTTGTCGCCTTTGGCGGCGGGGTGATCGGCGACCTGGCCGGTTTTGCCGCCGCCGTTCTGCGCCGCGGGGTGCGGTTTGTGCAGATCCCGACCTCGCTCTTGGCGCAGGTCGACAGTTCCGTGGGCGGCAAGACCGGCATCAACGCGCCGCAGGGCAAGAACCTGATCGGCGCCTTCCATCAGCCGTCGCTGGTGCTGGCCGATACTTCGGTGCTGGAGACACTGCAGCCGCGCGACTTCCTGTCCGGTTATGGCGAGGTGGTGAAATACGGGCTGCTGGGCGATGCGGCGTTCTTTGCCTGGCTCGAGGAGAACGGCCCGGCCCTGGCCGCTGGCGATGTCGCCGCGCGGGTCGAGGCGGTGGCGCGCTCGGTGCAGATGAAGGCGGACATCGTCGTGCGCGACGAGACCGAGCAGGGCGACCGGGCGCTGCTGAACCTGGGCCATACCTTTTGCCATGCGCTGGAGGCGGCGACCGGCTATTCGGACCGGCTGCTGCATGGCGAGGGCGTGGCGATCGGTTGCGCGCTGGCGTTTGAGCTGTCGGCGAAACTGGGGCTGTGTTCCCAGGAGGACCCGAGCCGGGTGCGGGCGCATCTGAAGGCGATGGGCATGAAGACCGATCTGGCGGATATCCCCGGCGAGCTGCCGGGAGCCGAGGCGCTGCTGGAGCTGATGGGTCAGGACAAGAAGGTTGTTGCCGGCCAGCTGCGGTTCATCCTGGCGCGCGGCATCGGTGAGGCTTTCGTGACCGGAGATGTGCCACCGGAGCAGGTCCTGTCGGTGCTGCGCAGCGCCGGAGCCTGAGCGGCAGGATTGGATAGGAAACCAAAAGGGCAGCCGCAGGGGCTGCCCTTTTTTGTGTTCAGTGCCGGAGGCGGCGGCCCGGCTCAGGCCGCGGCGCTGCCGGAGTCACAGCCGGGCTGATCGGCGTCGAATTCGATTGTCATGTGCGGCTCGCCCCCGCTTGGCGGGCGGGACAGCGCTGGCAGAGAGCCGGACGCCTGGGGAACAGTGAACTGAGTGACGAGCTCCCGCAGCTCCTGCGCCTGTTCCGACAGGGAGGTGGTGGCGGCGGTGGTCTGTTCGGCCATGGCGGCGTTCTGCTGCGCCATCACTTCCAGCTCGCCCACGGCGGTGTTGACGTCTCCCATCTGCACCGACTGTTCCTTGATATTGCCGGCAATTTCCACGACCAGGCTGGAAATCTCCCCGACCTGCTCGTTCACGCTGGACATCGCCTGGCCTGCCTGATCCACCAGCGTGGCACCGTTCTTGACCTGCTCGGAGCTGCGGGCGGTCAGCTCGTCGATCTGCTGCACCGCATCGGCGCAGCGCTGCGCCAGCATCCGCACTTCGCTGGCGACCACCGCAAAGCCGCGGCCTGCTTCGCCGGCCCGGGCCGCCTCGACGCCGGCATTCAGCGCCAGCAGGTTGGTCTGGAAGGCGATATCCTGGATCACCTTGGTGATCTGCGAGATCTCCTGCGAGGATTCCTGCAGCTTGTCCATGGCGACGATGGTGTTTTTCACCACCTGGTCGCAGGAGGCGACGCCATTCTGCGCGCTGTCGGCCAGCCGTTCGGCACGGCCGGCATTTTCCGCCGAATGCTGCACGCTGGCGGTCAGTTCGCGCATGGCGTGGGTGGTCTTTTCCAGCGTGGCCGACTCCGCCTCGGTGCGGTGGGCCAGGTCCATCGAGGCTTCGGCAATCGACTTGGTGCTTTCGTCGACGCTGCTGGTCAGCTCGCCGATGGAGGACACCGCTTCGCTCAGCGCTTTCAGGGAGTCGTTGAAGTCCATCCGGATCGACTTGAATTCCACCGGAAAATACTCCTGGATCGGGTTGTCCAGCCGCTTGTTCTGGAGGTCCATCAGGGCGGCACCGATACGGCGGGCAACCGACAGGATTTCCTCGCGCCGCTCTTCTTCGGCCCTGGTTTCCTCTTCCTGCTTCTGCTGGGTCACGGTGCGCAGCTCGACGACATTGCGGGCGACGGCGCCGATCTCGTCCCGGCGGCTGGCGCCAGGAACTTCGGTGCTGGTGTCACCGCTGGCAAGTTTCTTCAGGGCGCTGTTCAGCACCGACAACCCTTTGGTCATATCGCGCGCGATCACAAGGCTCAGGGCGAGAACGACAGTAAGCAGCACGGCGGCGAAAATGGCCATCTCGGTCAGCAGCAGCTTGTTCTGCGCATCGTAAGCAGCCATGTCTTCTTCGAGGTGCTGAATGAGAATGGATTCCTTGTCCCGCAGAACCTTGAGCATGTCGGTTGCCGCCGAAAACCAGGTTTCCGCGTCCAGGCCGGACAGATCGCCTCCGGTCAATACTGCCTGCCGGATCTCCTCAAATCGCTTCATTTCGGGGGTGGATTTCAGAGTGGCCACGGCGTTGCGGTCTTCGGCTGTTGCAAAGTCGAGGAACCGCTCCAAACGCTCCTTGAAGCGCTCGTGCGTTGCGACGAAAACCTGGAAATCTGCAGGGGTCCAGCCGTTTGCGAAACCGACGGCGCCGGCAGCCCGCTCCAATCCGGCCGCGTCTTTAGCCCGCAAGTACAGCGACAGGGCGACGGCTTCCTGTGAGATCCTAGGATCGTCCACCTTCTGCGCAACGGAAAGACCGGTCTGGATCAGTGCTGTGTTCAAATTGGTATAATACTCAACTGCCGTGCGCACCGGCACGGAACGGCTGGCAATCTGCTGGCGGACTTCCTTTTTGCGGGCCAGCTCGGTTTGGGCGGCGCGGAATGACTGCATGGCTTCCGTGCTCAGACCCTCGCGGTCGACCAGTTCGAGTTTGGAAAGAAAACCGGCCATCGCGTCGTCATTCTGCTGGCGGATCTTGACCAGCGCCTCCGGCATCACCGCGGAGCCCCCGCCGAGGAAGCCGGCGCTGATCCCGCGTTCGACCTGCAGGGAGTGAACCAGGCTGCTGGTGCTTTCCAGCAGTTCCCCGGCCAGCACCGTGTTCACCTGCGCCCGCTGATACAGCTCTATCAGCTTGTTGCCCATGAACCAGAGGCTGAGAAGCAGCGGAGCTGCCAACAGCATTGTGATCTTCACCTTGATCGAGAGATGCTGCAGAAAACGCATACCCATAATTTGAACCCTTGTTACACATTTATCGCGCTGGTTGTGTTCACCTTGCATAATGTCTCTTAATATTCGGCTACCCCGAGCGACGGGGCGGGCTCTGCGGCAAAGCCGCCACCAACCGGCGTTGAGGGCCGCCGTGCGCGGACAGGCGGTAACCGGATTTAGTATTGAAATGAAAAAGAAAAATGCCGCTGCAGGCGGGCTTCAGATCCGCGGCTGAGCCAGGGTTCCCGGAACGGGCAACCCGCTTCCAAATGTGCAGATACCGCGGGGAAAAACGTTAAATCACCCGAAAGCACCGCGATAATTTGAAAAGCCCCCAAGGCGTGGCGCCTGGGGGCTTTGTTGCGATTGCTGTTAGCCGGCTGGCCGGTGCCGCGGGCCTTAGAACGGAATTTCGTCGTCGTCGATATTGTGGGAGGCGCCGCCGCCGTACCCGCCGCCGCCGCCACCGCTGCCCTGCGGGCCGCTGTCATAGCCGCCGCCGTATCCGCCGCCCTGGCTGCCGCCGCCATAGCCGCCACCGCCCTGGCCGCCGCCGTACCCGCCGCCGCCGCCTTCGCCGCGGCCGTCAAGCATGGTCAGGGTGGAGCCGAAGCCCTGCAGAACCACCTCGGTCGAGTACCGGTCCTGGCCGCTTTGGTCCTGCCATTTGCGGGTTTGCAGCTGGCCTTCGACATAGACCTTGGAGCCCTTGCGGAGATACTGTTCGCAAACCCGCACCAGGCCCTCGTTGAAAATTGCCACGGAATGCCATTCGGTGCGCTCGCGGCGCTCACCGGTGTTGCGGTCCTTCCAGGTTTCCGACGTGGCGATGCGCAGGTTGCAGACCTTGCCGCCGTTCTGGAAGCTGCGCACCTCGGGGTCGCGGCCCAGGTTGCCGATGAGCATAACTTTGTTGAGTGAGCCGGCCATAGGGTTCCGTCCTTTAGTTTCTGTTCGTCTTGTCCAGCAGCGGCCGGGCTCGAATCCGGCCCCGCCGCGTTCCGGGGACAGTATAGCCCCATGACCAGCGTGAAAAGCAGGCATCTGTGGATGCTTTCGAGCGCCCGGACGCCGGATTTGCGGCGGTTTACGCCTGTGTTGCTTTAAATTTGTTTCGCATTGGGTATATTGCCCGCAGTGGGACAGTATCAGGACAGCGTAAATGCGCAAAGCCGTTGCGGGGTTGGTGATTGCGGTCGTGGGAGCAGGGCAGCCAGCCGCGGCCGATGTATTGAGCACGAAAAGCCGGCGGGACCTGTTTGCCGCCCATACCAGGGTTCTGGATGGCCGGGCGGCGGCGCAGTACAAGAACTCGGCCCGGCTGCAGCCGAAATCCTACAGCATTCCCTCAGCCGCGCGCACGCTGCCCTATAGCGGAAAGTACCGGGGCCAATACCTGGAGATGGCGCGCGATGCGGCCCGCCAGCATGGTGTGCCCGAGGAGCTGTTCCTGCGCCTGGTGCAGCAGGAGAGCAACTGGAACCCGAATGCCAAATCGCACAAGGGCGCGCTGGGGCTGGCGCAGCTGATGCCTGCCACTGCGCGGGCGCTGGGGGTCAACCCGGCGGTTCCGCAACAGAACCTGGAGGGCGGCGCCCGCTATCTGGCGCGGCAGTTCCGCAAGTTCGGCTCCTGGCGGCTGGCGCTGGCGGCCTATAACGCCGGGCCGGAGGCCGTGGTGAAATACGGCGGGGTGCCGCCCTACAAGGAAACCCAGAACTATGTGAAGAAGATCTGGGGCAGCTGAGGCTGCTGCCGCGGCCTCGCCGCAGCCGCCAGGCTGATCTTTCTGGGCTGGTTAACCTGCGGGCAACCTTCCTTAATGCCCCGTTAACTCCGTCAAGGCGTCACGCATTTGCCTTAATTTTTCGTGAATCTGATCGCAGGTTCAGGAGGAAATGCCGTGCATATCAACAGCTTCGACGACAGGCTTGACCGGATCGGCCGGCAGCCGAGCGCCGTGCCCACGCGTGAGATGATCGACAGCGTGCTGGGCAGCCGCCTGACGCGGCGGCCGCGCAGCGCCGTCCTCAGCCTTGCGGGCGCGGTGACTGGCCTGGTGATCGGGGTTGCCCTCAAGGGCATGGTCCTGCCCGGCTCGCCCTGGGGGCCGGGCACCGGGCTGCCAGGTGCGATTGGCGGCAGCCTGGCACTGGCCGGCCTGGCGGCCTCGGTAGCCGCGGCCCTGTATGTGGCGGTCAAGGCAAGCCAGGCGCCGCGGCTGATGCAATTTGCCTCGATAAACCTCCTGATGATCGTGATGGTTCTCTTGAGCGGACCGTGACGGCCCCCGTGGGAGTGGGGGACTGCCGTGGAGCCCCATGCGCCGCCGCTGTGCCGCGCGTGGGGTTTTGCTTTGCCGGGGGCCAGCATGAAACAGCCCTTGATGCTCGACAAGCCTGAGCAGCAGGGCGCCGCGGGCTGGGAAATGGCGGCGCTATGAGGCGCAGCTGGAGCCGCTCCAGGAGGCCCTGGCCGGACAGGCTTGGGTACTCCAGTGTCAGCAGTGGGACCGGCACGCCGCGGAAGCCGGCGGCTTGAACCGGAACCAGGCTGAGCTGCGCCGGGCCAGGCCGTTCCAGACGCCTCCAAACATGCAGGCGCCGCCGCCTGGACCAGGCAGCGGCGCTGTTTTTGTTTGTGCGGCGGTTGCGGCCGCGGTTACTCCGCAGCGACCTTGATCACTGGCTTCATCCGCTCCAGCACCTCGTCGCTGAGGTGGCATTTGACCTGATGCCCATCACCCAGCTGGCGCACCGGCGGCACTTCGCGTTCGCACAATCCGCCCGGCACCTCGGACTTCCAGCGGCAGCGGGTCTGGAACGGGCAGCCCGGGGGCGGGTTCATCGCCGAGGGGATGTCGCCCTCGAGCACGATGTGCTCCTTCTCAACCGAGGTATCGGCAATCGGCACCGCCGACAGCAGGGCCTCGGTATAGGGGTGGTAGGGCGGCGAGAACACCTGGTCGGTGGTGCCCAGCTCCACCACATGGCCCAGGTACATCACCATCACCCGGTCCGACAGGTAGCGCACGATCGACAGGTCGTGGGAGATGAACAGCAGCGTGGTCTTTTCCTTGCGCTGGATCTCCATCAAGAGGTCGGTGACGGCGGCCTGCACCGAGACGTCCAGCGCCGAGACCGGCTCGTCCGCCACCACGATGCGGGCGCCGCCGGCAAAGGCGCGGGCGATGCCCACCCGCTGCTTCTGGCCGCCGGACAGCTGCCGCGGCATCCGGTCGGCAAAGGCGCGCGGCAGCTTCACCAGGTCGAGCAGTTCCAGCATCTTCTTGCGCCGCTCGGCCTCGGAATTGCCGACGCCGAAGATCTCCAGCGCCCGCATGATCTGGCGGCCCACGGTCATCGACGGGTTCAGCGTGTCGAACGGGTTCTGGAACACCATCTGCACGTCGGAGACAGTCTTGGTGTCGCGCTCCTCGATCGGGATCTGCTCGATATTGCGGTTGTCGAGCAGGATCTGGCCCTCGGTCGCGGTTTCCAGGCCCATCAGCACCTTGGCAAAGGTCGACTTGCCGCAGCCGGATTCGCCGACGATGGCGAGGGTTTCGGATTCACGCGCCTCGAAGCTGAGCGTCTCGTTGGCCTTCACCACCTTCTTCTCGCCGCCGCCGAACAGCGCATTGGCAGCAACCTCATAGTATTTCTTGAGGTTGTCCATCTTCAGCACCACATTGCCGGGCGCGGTCTTCTCCTTCTGCTCGCCGGCAATCAGCGGCGCGTTCCAGTCGATCTCCTCGAACCGCAGGCAGCGGGTCTCGTGCCGGTCGTTGCCATGCACGGGTGCCATCGGAATGACCCGGTCGACATCGCAGCGCCCTTCTTCGAAATAGTCGCAGCGGGGGCCGAAGTTGCAGCCGGGCGGCCGTTCGTGGGGCAGGGGGAAGTTGCCGGGGATCGCCACCAGCGGCCGCGCGTTCTTGTCTGCGCCGGGCAGCGGGATCGAGCGGAACAGCGCCTGGGTGTAGGGGTGCTGCATCTCGTCAAAGACGTCACGGATCGAGCCGCGCTCCACCGCTTCGCCGGAATACATCACGCAGAGCCGGTCGCAGGTTTCCAGCACCAGGCCGAGGTTGTGGGAGATGAACAGCATCGAGGTGCCGTATTTCTTGCCCAGGTCCTTTACCAGTTCGACCACCGCGGCCTCCACCGTCACGTCCAGCGCGGTGGTGGGCTCATCGAGGATCAGCAGCGACGGTTTCGACATCAGAGCCATCGCGATCACGATACGCTGCTGCTGGCCGCCCGACAGCTGGTGCGGGAAGGAGTTCAGCATCCGCTCCGGGTCGGGCAGGCGCACGTCTGTGACCACTTCCAGGGCGCGCTGATAAGCTTCCTTCTCGCCGACGCCCTCGTGGATCATCGGCACTTCCATCAGCTGCTTGCCGATCTTCATCGCCGGGTTCAGCGAGGCCATCGGTTCCTGATAGATCATCGCGATCTCGTTGCCGCGGATGTCGCGCAGCTCTTCCGCGCTCATCTCGCTCAGGTCGCGGCCCTTGAACTTGATGGAGCCGCCGACGATGCGGCCGTTCTTGCCCAGGTCCTGCATCACCCCCAGCGCCACGGTGGATTTGCCGCAGCCGGACTCGCCGACCAGGCCCACCGCCTCGCCCGGCTGCACCGCGACGGAGAAGTCCATCACCGCCGGGATTTCGCGCAGGCGCGTGAAGAAGGAGATCGACAGCTTGTCGATCTCCAGGATCGGGCCGTCATAATCTGCCAGTTTGTTCATGTTCTTATCTCCCTGTTGAGGCTGGAAGGGACCGGATCCCTTTCATCTGGCCTCAAATATCCCGGGGGGGCGGGGGCTGGCCCCCGGTCCCCCGGTTCGGATCAATCCTTCAGGCTCTCTTCACGCAGGCCGTCGGCCAGCAGGTTCAGACCCAGAACCAGCGTCAGCAGTGCGAAGGCAGGCGGCAGGGCCGGGTGCAGGTAGATCGACAGCAGCTTGCGGCCGTCATTGATGGTCGATCCCCAGTCCGGGCTTTCCGGCGGCAGGCCAAGGCCGAAGAAGCCCAGGGTCCCCAGCAGGATGGTGGTATAGCCGATGCGCAGGCAGAAATCGACGATCAGCGGCCCGCGCGCGTTGGGCAGGATCTCCCACAGCATGATGTACCAGGGGCCCTCGCCGCGGGTCTGGGCGGCAGCCACATAGTCGCGGGTCTTGATGTCCAGCGTCAGGCCGCGAACGATACGGAACACGGTGGGCGAGTTGACGAAGACCACCGAGACAAACACAACCAGGATGCCGCCGGGGATGTCGAACAGGTCCATGACCCGCGGCAGGCCCCAGATCGCATAGTCCGGCGTGTTGATCAGATAACCGCCGTTGGAGACCAGCTGCAGGTAGAACCAGATCACCGTGCCCAGCACCACCGGCAGCAGCCAGTTGCGCAGCTTGGGGCGGGTGTAATAGCGCGAGTTCAGCAGCACCCCGATAAAGATGATCGGGAACACGAACAGGATGATCGCCATGTAGTTCGGCACGCCGGTGGCGACGATCTCGGGTGTCACCAGCAGGTAGAACAGCAGGATCACCGGGAAGGCCAGGATCAGGTTGGCGGCGAAGGACAGGGTGGTGTCCAGCCGGCCGCCGTAATAGCCCGCGGGCAGGCCCAGGGTGATCCCCACCATGAAGGCAAAGACCGCGGCCATCGGGGCAATCTTGATGACTTCCCAGGCGCCTTTGACAAGGCGGCTGAACACGTCGCGGGCCAGGTTGTCGCCGCCCAGAAGATAATAGGGGTAGTCGCCTTCGCCGGCACCGCGCAGCGGCGTGCCGGGCAGCTTGTTCTTCATGCCCGAGACCTGGGTCAGCGGGTCATGGGTGACGATTATGTCCATGGCGCCGTAGATGCCGGTGAACACCCAGAACATCACCAGGCCAAAGCCGATCATGCCGATGGGGCTGTCAAACAGCTTGCCATAAAGCCCCAGCCGCCGTTTGAAGCCGATCGAGAGTGCAAACAGGATCACCATCGAAATCCAGACCGGCGACAGCTGGTAGATGATCCGCAGGGTGATTTCAAAAAAACCAAGAGGTTCCATGCTCAGCTGCCTTCCTTAAGAGATCCGGATACGCGGGTTCAGGTACACATAGCCGATGTCGGAGATCAGCTGGGTGACCAGCACCACGACGACTGAGACCACGGAGACGGCCAGCAGCAGTTCGATGTCGTTGTTGCCCGCTGCTTCCACCAGCACCCAGCCGAAGCCCTTGTAGTTGAACAGGGTCTCGACGATCACCACGCCGTTCAGCAGCCAGGGGAACTGCAGCATGATAACGGTGAAGGGGGCAATCAGCGCGTTGCGCAGCGCGTGCTTCAGAACGATGTTGTGGAAGCTGACGCCCTTGAGGCGCGCGGTGCGGATGTACTGCGCTGTCATCACCTCGGTCATCGAGGCGCGGGTCATCCGGGCGATGTAGCCCATGCCGTAAAGCGCAATGGTCAGCACCGGCAGGAAGAAGTTCTCGAAGTTCGGGTTGTCCATCGCCGAGGTGGCGGTGCCCTTGAACCATTTCAGCCCGACGGTGGAAGAGGTGAACACGGCGATGAAGATCACGCCAGAGACGTATTCGGGCGTGGCCGTGGTCAGGATCGACGCGGTCGACAGGCTCCGGTCGGTGGCCGAGCCCTCGCGCATCCCCGCCAGAACGCCGATGATCAGCGCCGAGGGCACCATCAGCACCAGCACCCAGAACATCAGGCGGCCGGTATTGCCGAGGCGTTCGGCAATGATCGCGGAGACTTCATCCTTGAACCGGGTCGAGTAGCCCCAGTCGCCTTGCAGAATGCCGCAGAAGGTGGGCGCCTCGGCGGCTTGCTCGGCACTGACGGCGCCGGTGATGCAGCGGCCGGTGATGCCTTTCTCGGTTTCGCGGGTCCAGCCCGGGAGCACGCCCAGCCACTGGCCGTATTTGGAGACCATGGGGCCGCCATAGCCGTTGGCGTCCAGCCAGCTGGCCACGGCCTCATCCGACATCCGGAAGTTGCCTTGGGTTTTGGCGAGTTTCTCGAGGTTAGGGTAGAGGTTCGTCAGGAAAAACACGATGAACGTCAGGCACAGGGCCGTCAGCAGCATCACGCCCGAACGTCGGAGAATGAAAAGTCCCATGGGGTCCCCTGTCAGTCTGGCGGATCGGACCCGGTTGAAAGCGCGGGTCTCTTATCGTCTTAGCTGGAATGCACCGCCCCGGGAGGGGGCGGTGCAGGAGGCCGGAGCGGTTCCGGGAGCCGGTCAGGCAGCCCAGCCCCACTTGTAGTGGTGATGCTCGAAGGAGATGTGCATGTCGGCACCGGCGACGCCTTCGCGCAGGTGGCGGTACAGCGAACGCCAGTAAGGCTGAATGGTCACGCCTTCTTCCTGGATCAGCGCCTCGCCCTTGGCGGCGATTTCGCGGCGCTTGTCGGCGTCGGCAATCGACAGGGCCTCGGCCAGCAGCGCGTCGAACTCGGGGTTGGACCAGCCGAATTCGTTCCAGGCTTCACCCGACTTGTAGGCCAGTGCCCAGATCTGCACGCCCAGCGGGCGGTGGTTCCAGTTGGTGGAGCTGAACGGGTATTTCGCCCAGTCGTTCCAGAAGGTCGAGCCCGGCAGAACGGTCCGCTTCACCTTGAAGCCCGCGTCGCGCAGCTGCGCGGCCACCGCGTCGGTGGTGTTCCGGCGCCAGTCGTCGTCGATGGACAGCAGCTCGTGCTCGTAGTCCATCATGCCGGCTTCTTCCATCAGGGCGCGGGCAGCTTCCGGATCGGTTTTTTGCGGCGGCAGTTCGGCATACTCCGGATGGATCGGGCCGACATGGTGGTTTTCGGCAGGCTCGCCGCGGCCGCCATAGCCCAGTTCCAGGCAGACGGAGTTGTCGACGGCCATCTGGATCGCCTTGCGGACGCGCTTGTCGGCGTAGACCTTCTTGCCGTCAATTTCGGCCAGCTGGTTCGGGCGGATCACCAGGGTTGCCATGGTGACAACTTCGGACTTCTGGTAGCCGAGGCCGTCCAGCACGTCGATGAATTCACCCACGGATTCATGCAGCATGTCGACTTCGTCGGATTCCAGCGCCGCCATCCACGACGACGGGTCGGTGCCGAAATCGATGTATTCGATGCGGTCCAGGGCCGGCTTGCCGAAGACGGACTCGCCCCACCAGGCGTGATCAGCGTTGCGTTCCAGCGTGGCCTTCACGCCCACTTCCAGCTCGGTCAGCAGGTAGGGGCCGGTGCCCACGTTGGCGAGGAAGTTGTCGTTCTGGTAGCTGGAATGCACGATGGCGGCCGGGTAGTCGGCCATGCCGGCGATCAGCGAGATGTCCGAGGACGGCAGGTTCAGCTTGACGGTGTGGCTGTCGACCACCTCGATGCCGCCTTCCACGGCCTGGCCGGTTTCCTCGTCGATCAGGGTGCCGAAGCGGCCGGCCATCGAGTTGCCCTCGACCGCCTTGTCGCACCAGGCGGCGATGTTGCGGGCCACGTCCTCGGCGGTGAAGTCGTCGCCGTTGTTCCACTTGACGCCCTGGCGGACATTCAGGGTGTAGACGGTGGCGTCCTCGTTGATTTCCCAGCTTTCCAGCAGCATCGGGCTGAAGGAGCCGTCGTTGTTGTATTCCACCAGGTATTCCATGGTGCCGCGGGTCTGGTTGCCCATCTCCGACCAGTCATAGGTGCGCGGGTCCTTCAGCGGGCGCACGCTCATCTGCACGCGCAGGGTGCCGCCTTCCTGCATGTTTTCTGCAGCCTTGGCCGGTGCCGCCATACCGATCATGCCGTAGGCCGCGGTGGCAGTCACACCCAGAGCGGTGGCGCGGGTCAGGAACTCGCGGCGGTCGAGCTTGCCGTCCAGCACTTCTTTGGCGTGCATCTTGGCCGCCCAATGCACCGGGGCTCCGTTGATGGTGTCTTTGGTCATTTAGGTCTCCCTGTTGTAGCGTTTGCTTTTATTATCTTGCGCAACGGCTATCGGCTCAGCGGCTTGCCGAGCGTTTGTGAAGCACGTTTTGGATTAAAGTTTCCCCATAGCTGCATTCGGGCAGAGATATGCCCTTTCGTCAATGCACAGTTTCGCCGTTTCGCTGTAGAAATACGACATTTCCGGCGTCGTTTTTCTGAATTGAAAGGGCATGCGGCTGCATACTGTTCAAAACTGCCCAGTAAAGGAGGCAAATTTCGGAGCCGGCCGGAATGCATGCAAGAATCTGCAGGCGGATCAACCTATTGGGATTTTGCGCGGGCTGTCTTGCGCAGCGCGCTCGGCGGATTGCCGGTGTGCTGGGTGATGAACCTGGTGAAATAGGCGGCGCTGCCAAAGCCCAGCTGGGCGGCGATGTCGCGAATGGCGAGGTCGGAGGCGATCAGCAGGGTGCGTGCGGAATGCAGCTGGCGCTCGGTCAGCAGGGCGGCGGCGGTCTTGCCGGTCTCGGCCTTGCAGACCCGGGTCAGATGTGTCGGCGTCACCTTCAGCGCCGCGGCGTGGTCCGCCATGGTGGCGTGAAGGTTCTGCAGCCCCGCCACGCGCTGGCAATAGGCCT
Source organism: Leisingera coralii (assembly GCF_049056525.1). NCBI lineage: Bacteria > Pseudomonadati > Pseudomonadota > Alphaproteobacteria > Rhodobacterales > Roseobacteraceae > Leisingera > Leisingera coralii. The sequence continues at coordinate 42,482 of NZ_JBHUPT010000034.1, forward strand.
GGCACAGGCGCTGCGCCGCAGTCTGCCGCGCGGGCGGGCCGCCCGGATCCGGCTGGCGGCACAGCGAGATGGCGGCCAGTTCGCAATGCGCCTGCACGGCGCGGCGCCAGAACGGCCCCTGGCTGGCCTGCTCGCGGCTGATGGCCTCGAACAGGGTGGTCAGCCCGGCCTGCTCCTGGAGGCCGGTGAAGCGCTTGTGGCAGGGCGATTCGGGAAAGGGCGGCATCAGCGGCCCGGTCATCTCCAGCACGTGGCCGAAGCATTGGCGGCCGAATTCCGCGGACCACAGCGTGCCGGCCGGGATGAAGATGGCGCTGTGCGGCCCGAAGCCGCGCTGCCCGCCATTGAGCCAGATGCGGCCCTGGCCGCGGGTGATCCAGATCAGCAGGTGTTCGCGGCGGCTGTGCGACAGCGCGGTCTGCCAGGCGCCGTCGGCGTTCAGGCTGGGCAAGGGGGCGGCGTGAATGGCCCCGGAAAAATCTGGATCAAATGGCATGTGTTATCGTGCGGCGGAAAAAAGATTTGCCGCAACAGGCCAGAAAATGCTGATTCTGGCAAGTTTTCGCCGGAAAAACCGGAAATGCCTCAGGTTTTCAGGAAGCGGGCGTCAGGGCAGCGCCACCTGGCGCCAATCCTTCATCCGGGCACGGAACCAGCTGCGCTGGCGTTTGGCAAACTGCCGGGTGGCGATGGCAGCGCGTTCTTCGGCCTCCGCCAGAGTGAGCTGGCCCCGGGCATAGCCCATCAGTTCCGGCACCCCGATCGCCTTGCAGGAAGGCAGGGCCGGGTCATAGCGGTCCTGCATCGCTTCGATCTCGGCCATGGCGCCCTGGTCCAGCATCAGACCGAACCGCTTGCGGATGCGGGCCTCAAGCCAGGCCTTGTCCGAGTTCAGCACCATTGCCGTGCAACGGGACAACGGCAGCGCCGGGGCAGGGGTGTCGTCCTGCCAGCTGGCCAGCGGGCGCCCGGTGGCTTTCAGCACCTCCCAGGCGCGCTGTACGCGGGCGCGGTTCTGCAGGTCGATGCGGCTGGCGGTTTCGGGGTCAAGCTCCGCCCTCAGCGCCTCAAGCGAAAGCTGGTCGCCCTCGGCCCGTACCGCAGGCGGCGTGGGCGGGATCTCGGCCATGCCTTCGGTCAGCGCGGTGAAATACAGGCCAGTGCCGCCGACGATAATCAGCCGCTCCGGGCCGTCCAGCAGCGGCAGCACCTCGCGCAGCCAATGGCCGGCCGAATAGTCCGCGTCATATGGAATATGGCCATAGAGCGCGTGTGGAGCCCGGGCCTCCTCCTCTGCTGACGGGCGGGCGGTGATCACCCGCCAGCAGTCATAGACCTGGCTGGCGTCGGCGTTGACGATGATACCACCCTGACGGGCGGCAATCTCCAGCGCCAGGGCGGATTTCCCGGAGGCCGTGGGGCCTGCAATCAGCACAGGCAGATCCGGGTCGATGTCGGGCAGGTTCATGCGGCTATGATCCGTCTCCAAGGCCAGTTCCGCAAAACTCGGCGGAAACCGCGCTGCGCGCATTGAAACCCGCAGCGATTTACTCCATTTTGCGCGCAAATTAACCCTCACATCTTCTGGAGCGCAACATGCCTCAACCGCAAGACAAGCCGGAGCTGGATCCGGCCGCCGCCTATAAACGCGTCATGCTGAAAATTTCCGGCGAGGCACTGATGGGCGACCAGGGGTTCGGCCTGCACCCGCCGACCGTTCAGCGCATCGCCCGCGAAGTGAAATCGGTGCGCGATATGGGCGTCGAGATCTGCATGGTGATAGGTGGCGGCAATATCTTCCGCGGCCTCTCTGGCTCGGCCCAAGGGATGGAGCGCACCACCGCCGACTACATGGGGATGCTGGCCACGGTGATGAACGCGCTGGCAATGCAGTCGGCGCTGGAAGGCATGGGCGTGTTCACCCGGGTGATCTCGGCGATCCGCATGGATGAGGTGGCAGAACCCTACATCCGCCGCCGCGCCGTGCGCCACCTGGAGAAGAAGCGGGTCTGCATCTTTGCCGCGGGCACCGGCAACCCCTATTTCACCACCGACACCGCCGCCACCCTGCGCGCCAATGAAATGGCTTGCGAGGCGATCTTCATGGGCAAGAACGGCGTCGATGGCGTTTATGACAAGGACCCCAAGGAACATCCGGATGCGGTCCGTTATGACGAGATCAGCTATGACGATGTCTTTGCCAAGCGGCTGAAGGTGATGGACGCCTCCGCCATCGCGCTGGCCCGTGACAACAACCTGCCGCTGATCGTCTTCCCACTGGATGAGCCGGGCGGCTTCCGCGGTATCCTGGCCGGCGAGGGAACCTACACCAAGGTCCAGGGCTAAACGCCCGCCACAGAGGGAAAATCCGAGCGCGGGCTTGAAACACGGCCCGCGTTATTTTTTCGCCGCCGGACCTTGCCTGCTGCTGGCGTCGGCAGGCCGCATTCAGCTTTCACCTTGCCGCAGCAATTGCAGGAAAAACGCTGATGGCGGGCTATTTGCTTGCATGCGGGAGCAGAAACCGCAGCACCGCCTGGCACAGGGTGATGCGGCAAATCCCCCGCATGATCGCTATACATCAGCCTTCCAATGGCTTATGAGCCAAGGGAAGACCGCCTCAGATAAGGGGAGAGAGCAGCATGTCTGATGATTTTGAACTGGATACCGACGACCTGAAACGCCGCATGGACGGTGCGATGGCCAATCTGCGCACCGAATTTGCCTCGCTGCGCACCGGCCGCGCCTCCGCCTCGATGCTGGAGCCGGTGATGGTGGATGCCTATGGCTCGATGACGCCGATCAACCAGGTCGGCACCGTGAACGTGCCGGAGCCGCGTATGGTCACCATCAACGTCTGGGACAAGGGCCTGGTCGGCAAGGTGGAAAAGGCGATCCGCGAATCCGGCCTGGGCATCAACCCGCAGCTCAACGGCACCATCATCATGCTGCCGATCCCGGAGCTGAACGAGGAGCGCCGCCGTGAGTTGACCAAGGTTGCCGGCCAGTATGCCGAGCACGCCCGGGTCTCGATCCGCAACGTGCGCCGCGACGGCATGGACCAGGTCAAGAAGGCCAAGGCCGACGGCATGTCGGAAGACGATCAGAAGTTCTGGGAAGCCGAGGTGCAGGAGCTGACCGACAAGATGATCAAACATGTGGACGAGGCGCTTGAGACCAAGCAAGCCGAGATCATGCAGGTCTGACGGCACATTATGCCCGGAGACGCAAATCCGCAGATGAGAACCGCCGGAGAAGTTCCGGCGGCCCGCTCCGGCCCGCGCCATGTGGCCATCATCATGGACGGCAATGGCCGCTGGGCGCAGGCCCGCGGGCGGCCGCGGCTGTTCGGCCACCATGCCGGTGCGCGCCGGGTTCGTGAAGTTGTCGAGTGCTGCCCGGGTCTGGGCGTGAAATACCTGACCATCTTTGCCTTCTCGACCGAGAACTGGAAACGCACCCAGACCGAAGTGGCCGGTCTGATGAGCCTGTTCCGGCGTTACATTTCCAAGGAAATGAATGCTTTGGCCGACCGTAATGTCCGGGTGCGCTTTATCGGCGACCGGGTGCGGCTGGATGCCAAGCTGATTGATCTGATGGACAAGCTGGAGCAGAAGACCGAAGGCAACGACGGCACCCAGCTGACCATCGCGCTGAACTATGGCGGCCGGGACGAGGTGGCGCGGGCCACCAAACGGCTGGCGCGGGATGTGGCCGAGGGGCGGCTCAATCCTGAAGACGTCGATGAGGAAACCCTGCCGCGGTATCTGGACACCCATGTGCTGCCGGATCCGGATCTGGTGATCCGCACCAGCGGCGAGGCGCGGATCTCGAACTTCCTGCTGTGGCAGTCGGCCTATGCGGAATATGAGTTCATCGACACGCTGTGGCCGGACTTCACCAGCGAGGAAATGGCCCGGCTGTGCAACAGCTTTGGCCGCCGCGACCGCCGCTTCGGGGCCGTCAAGACATGAGCGCTGCCAAGGGCCGCTGGGCCGACCTGCTGCCGCGGGTGCTGTCGGCCATCGTGATGATCGCGGCCGGCGGCTATGCCGTCTGGGCCGGCGGGCTGGTGTTCGACGTAATGATCGCGCTGTGCTGCGGCGGCATGATCTGGGAACTGGTGCGGATGCTGGCACCGGAGCGCGGCGGTTTTGCGCTGCAGCTGGGCGCGGTCTCTGCCGTGGCGGTGCTGCTGGCGGCGCTGCTGCCGGTGATCTGGGTGGTTCCCCTGCTGGCCGCGCCGGTGGCGGCCGGGTTCAGCCAGTTCGAGCGTAACCGCCACTATTTCTCCGGCTGCGCGATATGGGTGCTGTTTGCGGGCTTCGGCTTCATCTGGCTGCGCGGCCAGATGGGGGTTGAGTGGATGCTGTGGCTGATCTGCATTGTGGTGGCGACCGATGTGGCGGGGTATTTTGCGGGCAAGATCATTGGCGGGCCAAAGTTCTGGCCGCGGGTCAGCCCCAAGAAAACCTGGAGCGGCACCGCCGCAGGCTGGCTGGCTGCCGCCCTCGTGGGCGGGCTGTTTGCCGCGCAGATGGGGCTGGGCTTTGGTATCGTGGTGCTGTCGGTGCTGCTGTCGATGGCCAGCCAGGCCGGCGACGTTGCAGAAAGCGCGCTGAAGCGGAAGATGGGCGTCAAGGACTCCAGCGCGCTGATCCCGGGCCATGGCGGGCTGTTCGACCGCTTTGACGGGATGCTGGGCGCTGCGGCCATGTTCCTGGCCGTGACCGCCATCTGGGGATAACCAGGCAGGAAGAACTATGCGGAAAGTTTCGATTTTCGGCGCCACCGGGTCGATTGGCCAGAACACCATCGACCTGATCCGGCGCGCGCCTGAGGCCTATGACGTGGTCGCCCTGACCGGCGGTGCCAATATTGCGAGGCTGGCGGAGGACGCCATTGCGCTGCGGGCGGAGGTGGCTGTCACTGCCTATGAGGACCGCTTGCCGGACCTGCGGGCTGCGCTGGCTGGCTCCGGCGTGGAAGCGGCGGCAGGGCAGGCGGCCTTGGTCGAGGCCGCGGCGCGCCCTGCGGATTGGATCATGTCGGCCATCGTCGGCGCGGCTGGTCTGGCCCCGGGGCTGGAGGCGCTGAAACACGGCACCACCCTGGCCCTGGCCAACAAGGAATCGCTGGTCTGTGCCGGCCGGCTGCTGCTGGACACCGCAAAGGCGCATGGCGCCCGGCTGCTGCCGGTCGACAGCGAGCATTCGGCGGTGTTCCAGGGCCTCGTGGGCGAAGACATCGAAGCGGTCGAGCGGATCGTCATCACCGCCTCCGGCGGGGCGTTCCGGGACTGGCCGCTGGAGGACCTGCCCAAGGCGACCCTTGCGCAGGCATCCTCGCATCCCAACTGGGACATGGGGCAGCGGATCACCATCGATAGCGCGTCGATGTTCAACAAGGCGCTGGAAGTCATTGAAACCCGGGAATACTTCGGTGTGCGCCCGGATCAGATCGAGGTGCTGGTGCATCCCGAATCCCTGGTTCATGCGATGGTCGGATTCAACGACGGCGCGCTGATGGCGCATCTGGGGGCAGCGGACATGCGGCACGCCATTGGCTATGCGCTGCATTGGCCGGACCGCCAGCATCTGCCGGTGGAGCGGCTGGATCTGGCCCGCATCGGCCAGCTGAATTTCCGCGCCCCGGACCCCGCCCGCTATCCGGCGCTGCGGCTGGCCTATGAGGTGATGGAGCGGGGCGGTATGATGGGGGCGGCCTTCAACGCTGCCAAGGAACAGGCGCTGGACGAGTTCATCGCCGGCCGCATCCGTTTCACTGATATGGCGGCAGTGACCGAGGCCGTGCTGGAGCGTTTTGCGGCGGAGAGCGACCTCATTGATGCCGCAATGACACTTGATAACGTGACCCGGGTTGACCATCTCGCACGTCAAGAGGCCGCCAGGGCCGCAGAACAACGCATAGGGTAGATCTTTGGACATACTTGCTTTTGTCCCGCAGTTTGGCGGTTTTCTTTATATGATCGCCAGCTTTGTCATCGCGCTGTCGGTGATTGTGGCCGTGCATGAATACGGCCACTACATCGTCGGCCGCTGGTCCGGGATTCACGCAGAAGTGTTCTCGATCGGATTCGGCCCGGTGCTGTGGAGCCGGGTGGACCGGCACGGCACCCGCTGGCAGATCGCGGCGCTGCCCTTTGGCGGCTATGTGAAGTTCCTGGGCGATGCCGATGCGGCCTCGGGCAAGGATGCGCAGGTAATGCAGGCAGCTGCGGAGGATCCGGAGCACCTGCGCCGGACTATGCATGGCGCGCCCCTTTGGGCCCGTTCCGCAACCGTTGCGGCCGGCCCGGTCTTCAACTTCGTGATGTCAGCTATCATTTTTGCCGCTGTGGCGATGTCGCAGGGGGTGATGCGCGATCCGCTGACGGTCGGGGAACTGGCGCCGCTGCACGGTGTCGAAAGCGGGCTGCAGCAGGGGGATGAGCTGATTACCGCGGGCGGCCTGGCGGTGCCGAGCTACCTGGATACCGGCGCCTGGGAAGATTTCCGCAAGGAGTTGCCGCAGCAGCAGCCGCTGGAGTACCAGGTGCGCCGCGACGGGGCTGAGCTCAGCGTCAGCGGGCCGTATCTGTATCCGCCCTATGTGCGCGGCGTGGTGCCGCGCAGCGCGGCCTCGGATGCCGGGCTGCGGCCGGAAGACTTGATCGTCGCGGTGGATGGCACACCGCTGGTGTCCTTCGACCAGCTGAAGGAGCATGTCGAGGCCGCGGACGGCAAGGTGCTGGTACTGGATGTGCTGCGCGACGGAGAAACGGTCGAAATGGCGCTGGCGCCGCGGCGCACGGATGAGCCGCAGCCGGACGGCGGCTTTGCCACCCGCTGGCGGATCGGCATCATCGGCGGGCTGGCGTTTGAGCCGGCCACCGACACGGCCGGCTTTGGCGAGTCGCTGGCGGCGGGCGCCTATCAGGTCTGGGCGGTGGTCGGCACCTCCCTCTCCGGGCTGAAACACATGATCACCGGCGCCATCAGCACCTGCAACCTGTCCGGGCCGATCGGCATTGCCGAAACCTCCGGCGCCATGGCCAGCCAAGGGGCGGAGAGCTTTATCCGCTTCATCGCGGTGCTGTCCACGGCGGTGGGGCTGCTGAACCTGTTCCCGGTGCCTGCGCTGGATGGCGGCCACCTGATGTTCTACGCCTATGAGGCAGTGGCGGGCCGCCCGCCCAGCGACCGGGCGGTGCGGGTGCTGATGTCGCTTGGCATCGCCATTGTGCTGTCGCTGATGGTGTTCGCGATTGGCAACGACCTGTTCTGCTGATCCGGCAGGCAAGGGTGTCAAAGGGCGGCCACGGTGCCGCCCAACTGCTGCCATATTCCCTCGTTAACGTTTTATCAATCCGCGGTTGCGGCCGGTGCGCGGCACTGCGGACGGGTGGACGAAAACTGGGGGAAGACTGATGCAGACACTCTCGCAATCCTACCGTGGCCTGGGCCTGCTGATGCGGCTGAACTGGGACCGTGCGCTGACCGGATTCGCCATCCTTGGCGCGCTGATCGCAGGCACCTGGCTCGCCACTTTGTGATTCCCGCAACCGGCGCGCAAGCCCGCCGCGCCGGACGCCGCCAGAATGCGCTTTGATGGTTTTGACAAGCGCTTTCAAACCCGGTACGCACTTGCCAAAGCTGCTATAATAATCGGGTTCTGAAAAATGGTTTGGGGGAAGGTCGCAGGCAAGTCCTGTGGTGAGCGCAAGTCGGGCATCAATATCTTGTACCGGAAAGTTTCTGCCATTTCTCTGGCAGTTGCGCTGGGTTATGCATTGTCGCCGCTGCCGGCCGAGGCGCAAAGCTACCGTTTCAACTCGGTGCAGGTCGAGGGTAACCAGCGGATTCAGACATCCACCGTTATCGCCTATACCGGCATCGAGCGCGGCCAGACGGTCAGCGCGGGGGAGCTGAACGACGCCTATCAGCGCATTCTTGACAGTGGCGTATTTGAAACAGTCGAAATCGTGCCGCGCGGCAGCACTCTGGTGATCAAGGTCACCGAGTTCCCGACCATCAACCAGATCAGTTTCGAGGGCAACCGCCGCCTCAAGGATGACGCGCTGAGCAGCATCATCGAATCCGCACCGCGCCGGGTCTTCAGCCCGTCGCAGGCAGAGCGTGATGCGGCCCTGATTGCCGAAGCCTACAGCGTTCAAGGCCGCCTGGCCTCCCGCGTGACCCCGCGCATCATCCGCCGCAGCAACAACCGCGTCGATCTGGTGTTCGAGATTTCCGAGGGCGACACCATCGAGGTGGAGCGGGTCTCCTTTACCGGCAACCGGGTTTATTCCGACCGCCGTCTGCGGCGGGTGCTGGAAACCAAACAGGCCGGTCTGCTGCGCACTTTCATCCGCTCCGACACGCTGATCGAAGACCGGCTGGAGTTCGACAAGCAGGTGCTGCGCGATTTCTACCTTTCGCGCGGCTATGTGGATTTCCGGGTCAACAGCGCCAACGCCGAAGTCACGCAGGAACGCGACGCGGTGTTCCTGGTGGTGGACGTGACCGAGGGCCAGCAGTTCCGGTTCGGCAACATTTCGGTGACCAGCGAAATGCCGGAAGCCGACGCTGACCTGTTCAGCTCCACCCTGAAAATCAGGCCCGGCGTGGTTTATTCCCCGACCCTGGTCGAGAACGCGATCGACCGGATGGAGGGGCTGGCGGTCCGCAATGAGATCGATTTCCTGCGGGTCGAGCCGCGGGTCACCCGCAATGACCGGGACCTGACCCTGGATATCGAGTTTGTGCTCACGCGCGGGCCGCGGGTGTTTGTCGAGCGCATCGACATCGAAGGCAACACCACCACTCTGGACCGGGTGATCCGCCAGCAGTTCCGCTCTGTCGAAGGCGATCCGTTCAACCCGCGCTCGATCCGCAACAGCGCCGAGCGGATCCGGGCTCTGGGCTTCTTTGCCAATGCCGATGTGGAGACCCGCGAGGGCAGCTCGTCCGACCAGGTCATTGTCGATGTGGATGTGGAGGAGCAGCCGACCGGTTCGTTGAACCTGGGTGGTGCATACTCGGTGACGGACGGTTTTGGTGTCAGCGTCGGTTTGACCGAAAACAACTTTCTGGGCCGCGGCCAGCGGCTGTCGTTCAATATCGCCACCGCGACAGAGTCCGACTCCTACGTCCTGGGCTTCACCGAACCGTTCCTGCTGGGGCGGGAGCTGAAGTTCGATCTGGATCTCGGGCTGAACGAGACGGACTCCAGCTTCTCCGAATACAAGACCAAACGCGTCTTCTTCCGCCCGGCGCTGACCTTCAACACGGGCGAGGATTCGTCGCTGCAAGTCCGCTACACTTGGGATGCGGACAAGATGCTGTTTGATGATGATGACACCAATCAGAATCTTGCAGGCCCTGTCATCCGCAGCGAAATCGCCCAGGGAGAACAGACTTCCAGCGCTTTCGGAGTCACCTACCGGTATGACAGCCGTTTGACCGGCCTTGACCCGAATGCCGGGTTCCTGGTGGAAATCGGGGCTGATTACGCCGGGCTGGGCGGTGATTCCGAATATATCAAGGCAACCACCAAGCTTGTCGCGCAGCGGAAAATTCTGAATGAGGAAGTCACGATCCGGGCCACCATTGAGGCCGGCGCGTTCCAATGGGAAGGCAGCGGAAACAGCCGCACGATCGACCGCTTCGTTCTGACCCCGTCTGTCCTCCGGGGCTTTGAGCCCGGCGGCATCGGCCCGCGGGATCAGGGGTCCGGCAACCCGAACGGCGGCAATTACAATGACTTCCTGGGCGGCAATTATTACGCGGTTGCGCGGTTTGACGCGGAGTTTCCGCTGGGGCTGCCGGAGGAACTGGGGCTGCGCGGCGGCCTGTTCTATGACGTCGGCGGCCTGTGGGGATTGCAGAACGTCAACACCTTGGCGACCGATCGTATCGTTGGCAATGCGCAGTCCTTCCGCCACGTAGTCGGGTTCTCGGTCTTGTGGACGACCGGCTTTGGCCCGCTGCGGTTCAACTTCTCCAAAGCTCTCAAGAAAGAGGACTTTGACGAGGAGCAAAACTTCGACCTGACCCTTCAGGCGAGGTTCTGACCTGGTGCGGCGGCAGGCTCCCGGCCGTTGGGCAGCGCGCGGTTTTGCCGTAGCGCTGGCCTGTTTCGGGTCTGCGCCCGCCCATGCCCAGGATCCGGCCCAGCCGGCGCCTGGCCCAGGGCGCGGTTACCAGCTGGGACTGCCGCAAAGCGGCATCCTCACCATCCAGCCGGAGCGGCTGTTTTCCGAAAGCGCCTTTGGCCAAAGGGTCGAGCGGGAAATCGAAGCCGAAGGCGCCGTGCTGACTGCGGAGAACCGCCGCATCGAGGCCGAACTGCGCAGCGAGGAGCTGGAGCTGACGGAACGCCGCAGCGAGATGGAGCCGGAGGCGTTTCGCGCGCTGGCCGACGCCTTTGACCAGAAGGTGCAGGATACCCGCCGCCGCCAGGAGCAGAAGCTGCGCGAAATCACCCAGATGGGCGAAGTGGCCCGGCGCGAGTTCATCAGCGCCTCGCTGCCGGTGCTGCAGCAGATCCTGCGCGAAACCGGCGCGGGCGCGATCCTCGACCATTCCTCGGTCTTCCTGAGCGCGGAAGCGGCCGACATCACCAGCCTGGCAATTGCCCGGATCGACGCGGTGCTGGGCGACGGCGCGGCGCAACAGGATGGCGATCGCTGAGCAGGCGAACTTGCCCAAACGCCGCCTGCTTGCTAGGGACGGCGCAGCACATTTGACGAAGATGGGAAACCAAGCATGACCACCGAGCTGCAAAGCGCTGACATTCACCTGATCCAGCGGATCCTGCCGCACCGCTACCCGTTCCTGCTGGTCGACAAGGTGGTTGATATCGACAGCTACAAGTCGGCGCGCGGCATCAAGAATGTCACCATGAACGAGCCGCACTTCCAGGGCCACTTCCCGGGCACCCCGATCATGCCGGGCGTCACCATCGTCGAGGCGATGGCGCAGACCGCGGGGGTGATGCTGGGGGTTGGCATGGATATGGTCGACACCAACCTGCTGATCTATTTCATGAACATCGACAAGTGCAAATTCCGTCGCAAGGTGGTGCCGGGGGATGTGCTGGAGATGCATGTGGAAACCTTGCGCGGCAAGCCGGGCGGCAAGATCTTCAAGTTCTCCGGCCGCGCCACCGTCGAGGGCGAAGTTGCCGCAGAGGCTGAATTCTCGGCCATGGTCGACGTGCAGAAGGACGGATGAACATGAGCCGGATTCACCCCAGTGCCGTGATCGAAAAGGGTGCCAAGCTTGGGAAGGACTGCGAGATCGGCCCGTTCTGCGTGGTTGGCCCCGAGGTGGTGCTGGGGGACCGGGTTGTTCTGAAGTCCCACGTTGTCGTTACCGGCGATACCGAGATCGGGGATGAAACGGTTGTCTTCCCCTTTGCGGTGCTGGGTGAGATCCCGCAGGATCTGAAGTTCAAGGGCGAGAAGTGCCGGACCGTGATCGGCAAGCGCAACCGCATCCGCGAGCATGTGACGGTGAATGCCGGCACCGAGGGCGGCGGCGGGCTGACCAAAATTGGCGACGACGGCCTGTTCATGGCCGGCTGCCACATCGCCCATGACGCCCAGGTCGGCGACCGGGTGATCGTGGTGAACTCTGCCGCGGTGGCCGGCCATTGCGTGCTGGAGGATGACGTCATCATCGGCGGCCTGTCGGGGATTCACCAGTGGGTGCGGATCGGCAAGGGCGCAATCATCGGCGCTGTCACCATGGTGACCAACGATGTGATTCCCTATGGCCTGGTGCAGGCGCAGCGCGGCGAGCTGGACGGGCTGAACCTGGTCGGCCTCAAGCGCCGCGGTGTGGCGCGCAGCGACATCACCGCTTTGCGCGCGGCCTTCCAGATGCTGGCCCAGGGCGAAGGCACCTTCCAGGAGCGCGCCAAGCGGCTGGGGGATGAGACCGACAGCGAATACGTGCAGGAGATCGTTGCCTTCATCACCGGCGAAAGCGACCGCTCCTTCCTGACTCCGGGAGGCTGATGCCATGCTGGCTTTGATTGCAGGCACCGGCGGCTTGCCGGCCGAAGTAGCGGTGCGTGCTCCGGGCCGTCCGCTGATCTGCGCGATGGCCGGGTCGGAACCCGATGCGGTCGACCCAGAGATCACCTTCCGGTTCGAACAGCTGGGCTCCTTTCTTGAACGGCTGAAGGCTGCGGAGGTTACGGAGATCTGCATGGCAGGCGCGGTGCAGCGGCCGAATATCGACCCCTCGGCCATTGATGCGGCGACCCTGCCGCTGGTGCCGGTGCTGCAGGGGGCGCTGGCCGCGGGTGATGACGGTGCCTTGCGGGCGATCATCGGGATCTTTGAGCAGGCGGGTTTTGCCGTGCGGGCAGCCCATGAGGTTGCCCCGGACCTGCTGATGGCCGCGGGCGTGCCGACCAAGGTCCAGCCGGGCGAGCTGGACAAGGCGGATGCGGAGCGCGGTGCGGAGATCGTCGCCGCCATGTCCGCCGCCGACATCGGCCAGTCCTGTGCCGTGCGCAAGCGGCAGGCCATCGCGGTGGAGAACGTCTTTGGCACCGACTGGATGCTGTCCGCGCTGGCGCAGCGCCCGGACGGGCAGGGCGGTTTGCTGTTCAAAGCGCCGAAACCGGCGCAGGACCGGCGGGCAGATCTGCCTGCGATCGGAGTGGAAACGGTTGAGGCTGCGGCCAAGGCGGGCCTCTCCGGTATCGTTCTGGAGGCGGGCGGCGTGATCGTTTTGGATCAGGATGCGGTGATTGCGGCCTGTGACCGGCTGGGCCTGTTCCTGTGGCTGCGACGGCCGTGAGCCTGCGGGTGTTCATCCTGGCTGGGGAGCCTTCGGGCGACCGGCTGGGCGGGGCGCTGATGGCGGGGCTGAAACAGCTGGCACCGGGTGTCAGCTTCGATGGCATCGGCGGCGCGCTGATGGCGGAGCAGGGGCTGGTCTCGCGCTTTCCGATGGACGAGCTGTCGGTGATGGGGCTGGCGGAGGTGCTGCCCAAGTACCGCCATCTGAAGCGCCGGATCCGGGAAACGGCAGAGGCGGTGCTGGACACCCGCCCGGATGTGCTGATCACCATCGACAGCCCGGATTTCTCCCTTCGCGTGGCGCGGCTGGTCAAAGAACAAAGCCGCATCCGCACCGTCCACTATGTGGCGCCCTCGGTCTGGGCCTGGCGGCCCAAGCGGGCCGGGAGAATGGCGGAAGTGATCGACCATGTGCTGGCGCTGCTGCCGTTTGAACCGCCCTATATGGAGGCGGCAGGCATGGCCTGTGACTTTGTCGGCCACCCGGTGGTTGCTGAGCCGCAGGCCACCGGTGCGGAGATCGCTGCATTCCGGGAAGAATTCGATCTGGGCGAGTCGCCGTTTGTGCTGGCGCTGCCCGGCTCGCGTCGGTCCGAAGTTGCGCGGCTGGCGCCGGATTTCGGCGGCGCGCTGCAGCGCTTCACCGCGGCGCACCCGCAGTACCGGATCGTCGTGCCCGCCGCCGCGCCGGTGGCCGGGCTGGTGCAGGACGCTTTGCGAAACTGGCCCGCGGGCTCGGTACTGGTCGACCCGAACCGGTTTGAGGCTGCCACCGCCAAGGCGCACAAACGCGCCGCCTTTGCCGCCGCGGATCTGGCGCTTGCGGCCTCTGGCACGGTCTCGCTGGAGCTGGCAGCGGCAGCCACTCCGATGGTGATCGCCTACAAGTTTCAATGGCTGACCTGGCAGATCATGAAGCGCATGGCGCTGATCGACACGGTGACGCTTGTCAATCTGGTCAGTGATACCCGCGTGGTGCCGGAATGTTTGGGGCCGGACTGCACGCCTGAAAAGATCGCTGCAAGCCTTGAGGCTTTGGCAGCCGGCCCGGGGGCTCAGCTGGAAGCGATGAAGCTGACCATGCAACGCCTGGGGCAGGGCGGAGAGGCCCCGGGGCTGCGGGCCGCGCGGGCCGTTCTCGACCGGCTGCCCGGGAGATAAGCAGGAAGCGCGCCGGATGCAAAGCCTCCGCCGCGCGGCTTCTGGTGGCGCGGGCGCTGCGCGCCCGCGCGGTGCGTGCCGCCTCGCAGTCACAGAACGCGGGCGGCTGGCAATAGTACAAATGCCGGAAATTTTTTACTGAGAAGCGCCTAAGGGCAGGTCTGCCCTCAGGCGCGCAGTCCATTTTGGACAGATATGCCGCGTCAAGGGCAAGCCGCGCGTGCCGCGCGGAGGCTTGGGCTCCGCCCGTTCTCAAGCGAAACGTTCCCCCGGAACGTTTCCAGGAAGCTTGCTCACTCCCTTGACCCGGCGGGGAGGGGATCAGTAGCCGCGCCAGATCCAGCCGCCGCCGTAGATGCGGGAGCCTTCGTTGGCGTAGAACACGCAGGCCTGGCCGGGGGAGACGCCCTCTTCCGGGGTCAGCAGCTCCACTTCCGCGGTGGTGTCGCTGAGCGGCCGGATGATCGCCTCGCGCGGGGGGCGGGTGGAGCGGACCTTGACCTTCAGATGCCATTCGTCCCGGCTGGTGAAGGGCTCATCGCCCAGCCAGTTGATCTCGCGCACCGGGATGGTGCGGGTCGCCAGCAGCTCCTTGGGGCCGACAACCACCTGCTTCTTGTCCACGTCGAGCTTCACCACATAAAGCGGCTCGGACAGCCCGCCGATGCCAAGGCCGCGGCGCTGGCCGATGGTGTAGTGGATGACCCCCTCGTGGCTGCCCAGCACCCGGCCGTCGGCATGCACGATCTCACCCGGCTCCGCCGCGCCGGGACGCAGTTTCTCGATCACGCTGGCATAGTTGCCGTTGGGCACAAAGCAGATGTCCTGGCTGTCGGGCTTGTCCGCCACCGCCAGCCCGTACTGGGCCGCCATTTCGCGGGTGGCGTCCTTGGAGGGCAGATGGCCCAGCGGGAAGCGCAGGAAGTCCAGCTGCTCCGGCGTGGTCGAAAACAGGAAATAGCTCTGGTCGCGGTTGGCATCCTCGGCGGAGTGCAGCTCCGGCCCGTTCGGCCCCATCTTGCGCTGGATGTAGTGGCCGGTGGCCATGCAGTCGGCCTCCAGGTCCTTGGCGGTTTCCAGCAGGTCCTTGAACTTCACCCGCTCGTTGCAGCGGATGCAGGGCACCGGGGTTGCGCCCGCCAGATAGCTGTCGGCGAACTCGTCGATCACCGCATCCTTAAAAATGTTCTCATAATCCAGAACGTAATGCGGGAAGCCGCGCTCCTCTGCCACCCGGCGCGCGTCATGGATATCGATCCCCGCGCAGCAGGCGCCCTTCTTGGCCAGCGCCGCGCCATGATCATACAGCTGCAGCGTCACGCCGACCACGTCATAGCCCTGATCGGCCAAGTATGCTGCAACAACAGAGCTGTCGACGCCGCCGGACATGGCGACCACCACCCGGGTTTCCGAGGGCGGTTTGGCAAAGCCGAGCGAGTTCAAGGTGGTGTTGTGGTCCAGCGCCATGGGGCAGCTCCTGAAGGCAAGGGGGCAGGCGCCGCAGAATATAGGAAAATCCTAACGACTCTCAAGGGGTGTGGTTCACGCGCCGTTAAGCCTGATCGGAAATTCTTTTGGCGGACCCCAACGAGTAAGATCTTCAAAGGGAAGACGGATGTTTTTGAAGAAAGTCGACGGCCCGCGGGCAGTCACCCTGCCGGACGGAACCATCATGACCCGGGCGGATCTGCCGCCGGAAACCACCAAGCGCTGGGTGGCCTCGCGCAAGGCTGCGGTTGTGCGCGGCGTGCTGTACGGGCTGCTGCCGCAGACCGAGGCGATGCGCCGCTACGGCCTCAGCGAGGAGGAATTCCGCAGCTGGGTTGCCGCCGTGGCCGACCACGGAGAAGAGGCGCTGAAAACCACACGGCTGAAGAAATTCCGCAACCCGGACGCAAAATAACTTGGGCCGCCCTTGAGTTGCATTCGTAAATTAACCATCATGGTAACGGGGCATTAACTTTTTTCCACCAAGGTTAACAAGACCTGAGGGAAACAGTGTACAGGCGGAGAATAAAATATGCGCATTCTTTTGGTTGAGGATGACCCGACCACAGCGAAAAGCATCGAGCTGATGCTGACCCACGCCAACCTGAACGTCTATTCGACGGATCTGGGCGAGGAAGGGATCGATCTGGCCAAACTCTACGACTACGACCTGATCCTGCTGGATCTGGGGCTGCCGGATATGAACGGCCATGAGGTGCTGCGCCAGCTGCGCATGTCCCGCATCGAAACCCCCATTCTGATCCTGTCCGGTGCCGATGATACCGACAACAAAATCAAGGGGTTCGGCTTTGGTGCGGATGACTACCTGACCAAGCCTTTCCACCGCGAGGAGCTGGTGGCGCGGATCCATGCGATCATCCGCCGTTCCAAGGGCCATTCGCAGTCGATCATCAAGACCGGCAAGATCTCGGTCAACCTGGATGCCAAGACGGTTGAGGCCGACGGCAAGGCTGTGCATCTGACCGGCAAGGAATACCAGATGCTGGAACTGCTGAGCTTGCGCAAGGGCACCACCCTGACCAAGGAGATGTTCCTCAACCATCTTTATGGCGGTATGGATGAACCGGAACTGAAGATCATCGACGTTTTCATCTGCAAGTTGCGCAAGAAACTCAGCAATGCGACCGGCGGCGAAAACTATATCGAAACCGTCTGGGGCCGTGGCTATGTTCTGCGCGATCCGCAGGAGGACCATATGTCCGGCGGCCAGCGGATGGCGGTCGGCGCCTGAAAGAGTGAGGATCCAGGCGGTACGTAACATGTGCTGCCAGTTGTAAAGGCCTGCCGCTTGGCGGGTCTTTTTCATTTCTGCCGGCGGCGTGGTCTGCACGGACAGAGGCGCTGGACGCGGCGCGCGCGGCGTCCTATCACCAAGGGTGAGAACGAAGAGGGACCGCGCGTGGCAGAGAATTCGGAAAAAGACGTGGCCGGCCTGACGGCGCAAGACGCCCGGGCAGAGTTTCTGGCGCTGGAAGACAAGCTGCGGGCAGCGGATCTGGCCTATCACCAGGCCGATGCGCCGGAGATCAGCGACGCCGAATATGATTCGCTGAAACGGCGCTACCAGGCGCTGGCAGAGGCCTATCCTGAACTGGCAGAAGAAGCCTCCCAGTTGGGGGCGGTCGGCGCGCCGGCGGCGTCCGGATTTGGCAAGATCACCCACGCGGTGCGGATGCTGTCGCTGGGCAATGCTTTCGAGGATGAGGACGTCACCGATTTCGACCGCAGTATCCGTAAATACCTCGGCCTGGGCGGGGAGGCCGCGCTAGGCTATACGGCCGAACCCAAGATCGACGGGCTGTCGCTGTCGCTGCGCTATGAGCAGGGGAAACTGGTGCAGGCCGCCACCCGCGGCGATGGCAGTGTCGGGGAAAACGTGACCGCCAATGCGCTAACCATCAGCGATATACCGCAGCAGCTGGACGGCGCGCCGGAGGTGCTGGAGGTCCGTGGCGAAGTCTATATGAGCCACGCCGATTTCGAAGCATTGAACGCCCGCCATGCAGAGCGCGGCGGCAAGATCTTTGCCAACCCGCGCAATGCCGCCGCCGGATCGCTGCGGCAGCTGGACGCGGAAATCACCCGTGCCCGGCCTTTGCGGTTCTTCGCCTACAGCTGGGGCGAGCTGAGCGAACCTTTGGCGGAAACGCAGATGGAAGCAATCGCGCGGCTGCAGTCCCTTGGGTTTCAGACAAACCCGCTGACTCGTCTTTGCACCAGCGTTGCGGACATGATTAATCACTACCGCAGCATCGAGGAGCAGCGCGCGACGCTGGGCTATGACATCGACGGCGTGGTCTACAAGGTCAATGATCTGGCGCTGCAGGGGCGGCTGGGGTTCCGTTCCACAACGCCCCGCTGGGCTATTGCGCATAAATTCCCGGCCGAACTGGCCTGGACCCGGCTGGAGGCCATCGACATCCAGGTCGGACGCACCGGTGCGCTGAGCCCGGTGGCGCGGCTGACCCCGGTGACCGTCGGCGGGGTGGTGGTGTCCAATGCCACGCTGCACAACGAGGATTACATCCAGGGCCGCGACTCCAAGGGCGAGGAAATCCGCGGCGGCAAGGATATCCGCATCGGCGACTGGGTGCAGATCTACCGGGCTGGCGATGTGATTCCCAAGGTCGCCGATGTTGACCTGGCCAAACGGCCCGACGGCGCAGAGCCATACCAGTTCCCGCATACCTGCCCGGAATGCGGCAGCCCGGCGGAGCGGGAGGAGGGCGACGCCGTCCGCCGCTGCTCCGGCGGTCTGATCTGCCCGGCGCAGGCGGTGGAAAAGCTGAAGCATTTCGTCTCCCGCGCGGCTTTCGACATCGAGGGGCTGGGCGCCAAGCAGGTGGAGCAGTTCCATAGCGATGGCTGGATCAAGGAGCCCGCGGATATCTTTGATCTGCAAGAAAATTACGGCTCTGGCTTGCAGCAGCTGAAGAACCGCGAGGGCTGGGGGGAGAAATCCGCCGACAATCTCTTTGCCGCGATCGAGGAAAAGCGCACGATCCCGCTGGCCAAGCTGATCTTTGCCCTCGGCATCCGCCACGCGGGTGAGGTTGCCGGCCGCGACCTGGCGCTGCACTACCGGGACTGGCAGGTGATGGCGGATGCAATTGACGCGGCCCGTCCGGCCGCCTTGGCGCACCGGGCCGCGGATGAGGCCGAGGAGGCGGAGCGGCAGGCCGCCGCGGATGAGGGCCGCCGCGCCCGGATTTCGGAGACCCGGGCAGCCGCCGTCGCCGCCTGCTCGGTTCCGGCAGAGGCCGCGGCCGCCTGGGCGGACCTGACCGGCGTTGACGGGATCGGCGCGGTACTGGGCCTGTCCCTGTCCGATGCCTTTGCCAACCCGGAGGAGCGCGCGGCCATCGATCGGCTGGTGGCCAAGCTGACCGTCGTGCCGCCTGATGCGCCGGCCGCGGACAGCCCGGTGGCGGGCAAGACCGTCGTCTTCACCGGCACGCTGGAGAAGATGACCCGGGCCGAGGCCAAGGCACGGGCAGAGGCACTGGGGGCCAAGGTCTCGGGCTCCGTTTCCAGGAAGACCGACATTCTGGTGGCCGGTCCCGGGGCAGGGTCCAAGGCCAAGAAAGCGGCGGAGCTGGGCATTCAGACGCTGGACGAAGACGGCTGGCTGGAGCTGATCGCAGGGGCATGAGCGGGCGTCCGGAGATCCTGTTTCGGCTGTTTGCCGGCGCCGAGACCCTGCAGGGTATCGGCCCGAAAACCGCGCAGAGCCTTCTGCAGATCGATATAGAAACGCCGCGGGACCTGTTGTTTTCGCTGCCTTATTCAGTGGTGGATAGGCGGCGCCGGGGCACAATCCGCGGGTTGGAGTTGCCGGCAACGGTGACGGTTGAGGTGACCGTCGGCCGGCACCGGCCCGCGCGCAACAAGGGCGGCGCCTACCGCATCCACGTGGAGGACGCAGAGACAGAGTTTCAGCTGGTCTTTTTCCACGGCCGCAGCCGCTATCTGGAGGCGCAGCTGCCGGAGGGGTCCCGCCGGGTGGTCTCGGGCAAGCTGGAGCTTTTTGACGGGCTGGCGCAGATGGTGCACCCGGACCACATGCTGCCGTTGGAAGAGGCGCATGAGATCCCGGAGTATGAGCCGGTCTACAGCCTGACCCACGGGGTTTCACAGAAAACCATGTACAAGGCAGCGCAAAGCGCGCTGTCGCGGATGCCTGAGCTGGCGGAGTGGATCGATCCGGCGCAGATGCTGAAGGAAAACTGGCCCGCCTGGCACGAGGCGCTGCAGTCCGCCCATGCGCCGCAAGGCCCGGATGACCTGAGTCCGCTGTCTCCGGCGCGGGCGCGTCTGGCCTATGATGAGCTGTTCTCCCATCAGCTGACCCTGGCGCTGGCGCGGCAGACCGAACGCAAGGCCCGCGGGATCGAAAGCCATGCAACCGGACGCCTGCAGTCGCGCGTTCTGAAGGCGCTGCCTTACAAGCCCACCAACGCCCAGGCGCGGGCGATCGAGGAAATCTCTGCCGATATGGCCTCGGCCAAGCGCATGAACCGGCTGCTGCAAGGCGATGTGGGCGCCGGGAAAACCCTGGTTGCTTTCATGGCCTTGCTGGTCGCAGTTGAAGCGGGCGGGCAGGGGGTGATGATGGCCCCGACCGGGATTCTGGCGCAGCAGCACATGGAGGGGCTCGCGCCGCTCGCTGAAGATGCCGGGGTGGTGATCGAGATCCTGACAGGCCGCGACAAGGGGGCTGAGCGCAAGGCCAAGCTGGCGGCGCTCAAGCGCGGCGATATCCAGGTGCTGGTCGGCACCCACGCGGTGTTCCAGCAGGATGTGGAATTCCGCGACCTGCGCCTCGCGATTGTCGATGAACAGCACCGCTTCGGCGTGCGCCAGCGGATGGAGCTGGCAGAAAAGGGCAAGGGCGCCGATGTGCTGGTGATGACCGCAACGCCGATCCCGCGCTCGCTGGCGCTGGCGCAATACGGCGACATGGATGTCTCGGTGCTGGATGAGAAACCGCCGGGGCGCAAGCCGGTCAAGACCGCGGTCATCAGCACCGAACGGATGCAGGAGGTGGTCGACCACTTGCGCAAGGCGATCGGCGAGGGGCGGCAGTGCTACTGGGTCTGCCCGCTGGTCGATGAGTCGGAGCTGAGCGACCTGACCGCGGCGGAGGAGCGTTTCAAGCATCTGCGCGCGGTTTTGGGCGAGGGCACCGCCGGTCTGGTGCATGGCCAGATGCCGCCCGCCGAGAAGGATGCCGCGATGGCGGCGTTCCAGGAGGGCAAGACCAAGGTTCTGGTGGCCACCACGGTGATCGAGGTTGGGGTGAACGTGCCCAACGCCTCGATCATGGTGATCGAGCGGGCGGAGATCTTTGGCCTGGCGCAGCTGCACCAGCTGCGCGGCCGGGTGGGGCGCGGCAGCGCCGAGTCGACCTGCCTGCTGATGTATCAGCCGCCGCTGACCGAAGGCGGGCGCAAGCGGCTGGAGGTTTTGCGCGAGACCGAGGACGGCTTCCGGATCTCGGAAACCGACCTGCAGATGCGCGGCGCGGGCGACATGATCGGCACCGCGCAATCGGGCCTGCCGAAGTTCCGGATTGCCGACCTGGAGCGCCAGGCCGGGCTGATGGCGGTCGCGCAAAGCGATGCGCGGGCGCTGCTGGCAGCAGACCCCAAGCTGGAAAGCGCCCGCGGCAAGGCGGCGCGGGTGCTTTTGTGGCTGATGAAACAGGATCAGGCAATCCGTTTGATTACAGTGGGTTAGCCTGCGTTTCGGCGCGTGTTTCCCACTGATGTTCCACTCCGTTCGCAAATGTTCTCAAAAAGTTCTTTACAGCTGCGGCTGAAAATGAGAACAAAGGGGCAACAAATTTGCCAAAGAGCGAAAAGACAGACTGGAGGAGGCCCGAGCAATGTTTGCACAGATCAAGACCACGATTCAGAACGCCCATTCCACCCTGCTGCAGGACGCCATCGGCGCGGCCTCGCTGATGGTGATGCTGGTGGCCGCGCTGCATTTGCCGGGCCTGCTCTGACCCGCCGTCCGTTTTCCTGAATGCCTTTGCTGTGCCGGGCCGGCCCTTTCCTGTCCCGGACTGCTCAAGGGATCAACCGCCTGTCCCGATCCCCGAATGGATTGCCTCAAGATCCAGCCTGGCCCGCCCGGGTCCCGCACAGCAGAGCATGACTGCCGCCGCCATCCTGCCCGGATGCGCGGCGGTTTTTTGTTGGACGGGCTGAGGCAGCAGCACATTCACCCTTGCAAAGCTGCAAGGGCGGGCGCGGGTTCTGCTGTTTATGGCAGTCAGTGACGCAGGGCGCCGGCGTCAGGCGCATTGCTCCTTGGCGGCGGTCTGCATGGCTTCCAGGGTGGCCTCCAGCGCCAGCATGATTGAGGCGTGGCGGTTCTTGAACTCGCGCGCGGGCTGCAGCACTTCCAGCCCGTCAAAAGGGGCCTCGGGCACCGGGCCGTCCTGGGTCAGCATGGCCTTCAATTGATCGCGCGCGGTCTCGACCTCTGCCAGCGTGCGGCCGATCACATTGGCGCCGACAACGGCTGCCGAGGCCTGTCCCAGCGCGCAAGCCTTTACGTCCTGGCCGAAATCCGTGATCCGCCCGTCCTCGACGCTGATATCGACGGTGACGGTGGAGCCGCACAGCGGGGAGCGTTTCTTGACGGTGGCGTCCGGTGCCTCCAGCCGTTCGAGATGCGGAATATCCGCGGCCAGCGCCAGAATGCGCGAAGAATACAGCTTGATCAGATCGGATTCGCCAGACATCGCTTTCCCGGGCTTTCCCTGCTTGGTGGTTCCCCATACATAGGGAGCCGAACAGCAGATGCAAAAGGTTTTTAGCCATGTCCTTTGATCCCGCCAGCCTGACTTACAATGACGCGGGCCTGATCCCCTGCATTGCGCAGGACGAGGCCTCGGGCGAGGTGCTGATGATGGCCTGGATGAATGCCGATGCCGTCGCCCGGACGCTTGAAACCCGCCGGGTCACCTACTGGTCGCGCTCGCGCCAGGCGTTCTGGATCAAGGGGGAGACCTCGGGCCACGTGCAGGAGCTGGTGGATCTGCGGGTCGATTGCGACCGCGACTGCCTGCTGGCGCTGGTGCGCCAGACCGGGGCGGCCTGCCACACCAACCGGCGGACCTGTTTCTATACCGCGCTGCGGGAGGGGGGCGAGGTCGAGCTGATGAAGCCGATGGAGTGAGCCGCGCCCGCGGGGACGGCCCTGCCGGGCCGTGCCTCCGGCGGGGATATTTTCAGCCAGAAGAAGCCGGCAGGCCCACCATGCCGCGGATGTCTTGCGGGGTGGCGCCCTCGGCGCGGTATTTGGCGATCGCGCGGGCGTCGTCGCGTTTGGCGAGCCGTTTGCCATGTTCGTCGCGGATCAGGCGGTGGTGGTGGTAGACAGGCGTCGGCAGGCCCAGAAGGCTTTGCAGCAGCACGTGGATCTGGGTGGCCTCGAACAGGTCGGCGCCGCGCACCGCATGGGTGATGCCCTGGTCCGCGTCATCCGCCACCACCGACAGGTGGTAGGAGCTGCCCATGCTGCGGCGCACCAGGATGATGTCGCCAACGCTTGAGATCAGCTGCTCAGGATCGAGCTGGCGGGTGCCGGCAAATTCCGGTCCGGTCTCGGTGAAGCTGCGCAGCCCAGCGGTTTGGACGGCCTTTTCCATGTTCAGCCGGACCACGTCACGGTCTGTGGCCTCACCGGGCGGGCGGCCGCGGCAGGTGCCGGGGTAGATGCGGCCGTCGGGGCCGAATTGCGGCACACCTTCCTGCGGCGCCCCGGCCGCGGCCTCGATATCAGCGCGGTTGCAGCCGCAAGGGTAGGTGAGCCCCATCGCGGTCAGCCGGTCCAGCGCGGCGCGGTAGCGGGGCAGCCGCTCTGACTGGCGCATCACCGGCTGCGGCCAGGAGAGGCCGAGCCAGTGCAGGTCGTCATAGATCTGCGCTTCCCATTCGGGCCGGGCGCGGGACTGGTCGATATCTTCGATGCGCAGCAGGAAGCGGCCGCCCTCGGCCATGGCCATATCATGCGCCAGCAGCGCGGAATAGGCGTGGCCCAAGTGCAGCGGTCCGGTTGGCGACGGTGCAAAACGTGTGGTGAATGTCACGCTTTCTCAATTACATAGACGGTGGACTTGAGGTTGATGCCGGGAAGGTGGTCCCCGTGTTCCCGGAATAGCAGCCGTGCCGCCGAACAGTCCAGCCATTCATTGAGCTTGCCGGTATAGGCGCGGTCCTCCAGCGCGTGGTCGTTGTAGGAGAAGGCAAACAGCCCGCCGCGGTCCAGCCCGCGCATGATCACGTCAAAGGTTTCCGGCGGTGCTGCGCCGGTGCCCAGAACGCCGCAGCCGGCGATAGCGCGATAGGTTCCCGGCTTGACCGGCGTCTTATCAGTGACATCCAGCTGGTTCAGCTGCCGGTAGGCGCCTTTGGCGCGGGCTTGGGCCAGCATTTCCGGCGAGGGCTCCAGACCGTCGACGACGTTATAGCCGGCTGCACGCAGCGCCAGGCCGCACAGGCCGGTGCCGCAGCCGAAGTCGAGGACCGGTGCGTCCGGTTCCGGCAGGTATTTCCACAGCGCCGCGGCGATGCGCCCCGGCGTTGCATAACCGTTTTCCGCAATTTCAGCGTCATACGAGGCGGCCCAGCGGTCATAGTGGTCACGGGTCGCGTCCTGGCTGGTAAGGCCATAGGATTTACCGAGGAATTTTTCACTCATGCAATAATCCTAGACCCGTGCTTTGTGCAGCGTCTAGGAAAAGTTTCCGAGCCACTCCTGCCAGACTGCCTTGGCGCGGTCGGTATAGGCCTTGTAGCGGTCCTTGCGGCCGCGGCGGCCGCCTTTGAGGCCGTCGACCGGGCGGAACAGGCCGAAGTTCACGTTCATCGGCTGGAAGGTCTTGGCCTCGGCGCCGCCGGTGATGTGGTGGATCAGCGCCCCCATGGCGCTGTCCTGCGGCACTTCGGGCAGCGCCTGGCCGAGGATCTCAGCCGCGGCCAGGCGGCCCGCCAGCAGGCCCATGGCGGCGCTTTCCACATAGCCCTCGACGCCGGTGATCTGGCCGGCAAAGCGGATGTTGGGCCTGGACTTCAGCCGCATCTGCGCATCCAGCAGGGTGGGCGAGTTGATGAAGGTATTGCGGTGGATGCCGCCAAGCCGGGCAAAGCTGGCGTTTTCCAGTCCCGGGATCATCTTGAACACTTCGGTCTGGGCGCCGTATTTCATCTTGGTCTGGAAACCGACGATGTTGAACAGTGTCCCCAGCGCGTTGTCGCGGCGCAGCTGCACCACGGCATGGGCTTTGACATCCGGCTGGTGCGGGTTGGTGAGGCCCACCGGCTTCATCGGCCCGTGGCGCAGGGTTTCACGGCCGCGTTCCGCCATCACCTCGATCGGCAGGCAGCCGTCGAAATATCCAGCGGTCTCGCCCTCGTGGAATTCGGTTTTGTCAGCTGACAACAATGCGTCGATGAAGGCCTCGTACTGGTCCCTCGTCATCGGGCAGTTGAGGTAGGCGGTGCGCTCTTCCTCGGTCTCGCCCTTGTCATAGCGCGATTGCATCCAGGCCTGGGACATGTCGATGCTCTCGGCATAGACAATCGGCGCGATGGCATCGAAGAAGGCCAGCGCCTCGGCGCCGGTCTCGGCCTGGATCGCCTTGCCCAGTTCCGGCGAGGTCAGCGGGCCGGTGGCAAAGATCCAATGGCCGTCCGCGGGCAGTTCGGTGATCTCCTCATAGGAGACCGACACATTCGGATGCGCCTTCAGCTTGGCGGTCACAGTTTCGGCAAAGGGGTCCCGGTCAACCGCCAGGGCGCCGCCGGCGGGCAGCCGGTGCTCATCCGCGGTGGTCATGATCAGCCCGTTTGCGGCGCGCATTTCCCAGTGCAGCAGGCCCACGGCGTTCTGCTCGTCATCATCCGAGCGGAAGGAGTTCGAACACACCATCTCGCCCAGGTTTCCGGTCTGGTGGGCAAAGGTTTCCACCTTGGGGCGCATTTCGTGGATTACCACCTGAACACCCATGTTTGCCGCCTGCCAGGCCGCTTCCGAGCCGGCCATGCCGCCGCCCACGATGTGCAATGTCTGTGCCGAATGATCTGTCATGCCCGCCACATAGGGCAGGGGACGGGCCTGTGCAACAGGCTTGGGCGCAGGTGGCTGCGGCAGAGCTGCCGCTAACTGCGCACATGCGCCGTCTGGGTGTCAGTTTGTCCGGGTGGCGGGGAAATTTGGGGCCGCCGCTGCGGGAATGATCGGCCGGTGAGAGAGAACCGGTTGGAGGGACCCTTCCGCAGCAGCAGCCCAAATTGTGCAGGCCAGTGACTGTGCGCCGGCCTTGCCCAATCTTTGCCATCTTTCCGCCCGAATTAAAAGGCAGTTGGCTGGCTTCTTAAGGAAACAATATGTTCCGATTGGTAAACAAAGCCTAAAGTTCTCCGAAAATTTTCAGATAAACTTACTCCTGCCAGTCGGGCGTGCGTTTTTCGATAAAGGCGGCCATGCCTTCGATGGTGTCGCGGTACATCAGGTTCTCGACGATCACCCCGCTGGTATAGGCATAGGCCTGGTCCAGCGGCATCTGCAGCTGCTCGTAAAACGCCTGCTTGCCGATCTTCACCGCCGCGCCCAGTTTCGAGGCGATGGTTTCCGCCAGCTTGGTGGTTTCCGCCTCCAGCGCCTCCAGCGGCACGGCGCGGTTGGCCAGCCCCAGCTCCACCGCGCGGGCCGCGTCGATGAAACCGCCTGTTGTCAGCAGCTCAAAAGCCTGCTTGCGCGGGATATTGCGCGACAGCGCCACCATCGGGGTGGAGCAGAAGAGGCCGATGTTCACCCCGTTGACGCCGAACCTGGTGCTCTCCGCCGCCACCGCCAGATCGCAGGACGCAACCAGCTGGCAGCCCGCCGCGGTGGCGATGCCATGGACCTGGGCGATAACCGGCTGGGGCAGGGATTGCAGCCCCGTCATCACGCTGGTGCAGCGGGCAAACAGATCTTGGAAATAGGCTTTGCCGCCGTCCTCAGACGCGCGGCCCGCGGTCATCTGCTTGATGTCATGGCCCGCGCAGAACCCTTTGCCGGTGCCGGACAGGATCACCACCTTGATGCTGCTGTCTTCGCGCAAGGCGTCGATCTGTTCCTGCAGTGCCGCCAGCATCTCGTCCGACAGCGCGTTCAGCTTTTCCGGCGTGTTCATCGTCAGCCGGGCGATAGCCCCCGTGTCGCAACGTTCCAGAATTGCCATCTTGCTCTCCTCCCAAGGGTTGCGGCAACTCTAGTCAGCGCGAAGGGAAAGGAAAAGCATGGCACTGGCATTTGATGTCGCAGGTCTGACGGACTACCTGCACGAGATCTTTCCGCAGGTGAAGGACGACTTTGCCATTGATGCGATGGATGAGCATGGCCTGCGGATGCGCCTGCTGACCGCGGAGCGGCACCTGCGGCCGGGCGGCACCGTGTCGGGCCCGTCGATGTTTGCGCTGGCCGACTGCGCGATCTATGCGCTGATCCTGTCGCGGCTGGGGCGCGAGGCGCTGGCGGTGACCACCAATTGCTCGCTGGATTTCATGCGCAAACCGGTCGCGGGCGCGGATGTGATCGCCGACGCGCGGCTCTTGAAGCTGGGCCGGGTTCTGGCGGTGGCCGATGTGCTGATGTACTCGGAAGGCCAGGATGAGCCGGTCGCCCGCGCCTCGATGACCTATTCGATCCCGCCCAAGCGTTAGAGCGCGGTCGCGAGCGGCTGGCCGACCTTGACCAGCGTTTCCCGGCCCTTGGCGCTGTTGGCCACCAGATCATCCGCAAACCGGATCCTGCCGGGCTCGAACACAACGACCACGGTGGAGCCGCCGAACTTGAAATAGCCCTTCTCGTCCATCTTCTGCACCGTGCCTTCGGTGCGGGTGTTGACGATGGAGCCGACGCCAAAGGCCCCCACCTCGACAAAGCAATAGGTGCCCAGGGTTTCGGTCTCGATCAGCGTCCAGGTCCGCTTGTTCTCGCCGAACACATCCGGCCCCGCCCCCAGCGCAATCGGGTTCACCGAATGCAGCGCGCCGGGAATGTCCCGGGCGCCGGTGATCCGGCCGCCGGCGGGGAAGTGATAGCGGTGGTAGTCCGCCGGGCACAGCCGCACGATGGCCAGCGCGCCGCCGGTGAAACGCTCGGCAATGCCCGGCAGCATCGTGCGGACCGACATCGGGTAGCCTTTTACCGGGACAAAGACATCCTCCGCCAGTTCCGGGAACACCAGCACCCTGCCGTCGGCGGGAGAGACGATGTCCTTCGGATCATCGCTGAAGGGCCGGGCTTCGGGTTTCAGGTGGCGCACGAAGAAGTCGTTGAAACAGCCGTAGCTTTCGGCAGGCGCGGTGGCCTCATCCATGTCGATCGAAAGCTCGTCGATCACTGCGCGGATCTTGCCCCGGGAAAACCGCGAGTCGAACCAGGCGCCCATCAGGCGGCTGATCAGGGAGGAGTGGAACAGCAGCTTCTCGATGGGCCGCGCGCTGGCGTTCTGATAGGCCCAGCGGATCCATTTCTCGCCCAGCACCGCTTCTTCAAAGGTCTCGCCGGTCTCGCGGTCAACAACAAGGATGGGGTTGCGCTGCATTTGGCCTGCCACGTCTGATTAAGGTCCCGCCGCGCCTAGCAAAGACCGGCAGCCAGGCCAAGGGGTATCGGCGCGCAACGTTAGGGCCGGGGCCGTCCAGCACGGAAGGCGGGCGCGGGGCGCTCGGGCAGGAGTGGTACTCAAGCCAAGAAAAAGGGGGCCGGAGCCCCCTCATGCCTCCCGCTTACGGGAACAGCTTCTTCACGTAGTTCGGCAAGGCGAATGCGGCCTTGTGAACCTCCGGATTGTAGTAGCCGGTGTCGATCCCGGCGGCGGCAAAGCGTGCCTCCAGATCGGCCAGGCTCACGTTGCGGGCCTTGTCCGAGTGGCTGCCCCAGCCAAAGGCCATCGGCCCGCCGGCATAGGTCGGCACGGTGGCCAGATAGCACGACGCATCGGCAAACAGCGCCTGGAACGCCCGCAGGGTGCCGGTCAGCTCATCGCCCTGCATGAACGGCACGCCGTTCTGGGTGACGATGATGCCGTCCTCGGTCAGCGAGCGCGCGGCGTGGCCGTAGAAAGTGTCGGTGAACAGCACTTCACCGGGGCCGATCGGGTCGGTCGAATCGACGATGATCACGTCGAACTTTTCGGTGTTCTCTTTCATGAACACCGCACCGTCGTTGATCACCAGGTTCAGGCGCGGATCGTCAAAGGCGCCCTGGCTCAGCATCGGCAGATACTCTTTCGAGAAATCCACCACGCCGCCGTCAATCTCCACCATGGTGACATGCTCGACCGATGTGTGGCGCAGTGCCTCGCGGGCCATGCCGCCGTCGCCGCCGCCGATGATCAGCACGCGCTTTGCATTGCCATGCGCCAGGATCGGCACATGGGTCAGCATCTCGTGGTAGATGAAGTTGTCGCCTTCGGTGGTCTGCACCACGTCATCCAGCGTCAGAATGCGGCCGAACTGGCCGTTCTGGAACACTTTCAGGCGCTGGTGCTCGGTGTTGCTGTCATAGAGCATCTCGTCCACGCGCAGACGCTGGGCGTAATGCGTGTGCAGACCCTCGGTGACCCACTCGTATTTGGCGGCATCGCTCATGCCGCCACCTCTTTGGCGATCAGCTCCTCCCCGCGCAGCAGTTCGCGCACTTCCACCATGTCGGTGGAGAAGGCCTCTTTCAGCACGCCGACGGCTTTCCACGGCTCTGCATCGCCGCACATGAAGACGTCAAAGGCGCCATAGCCGATTTCCGGCCAGGTGTGGACGGAGATGTGGCTTTCGGCCAGAACGGCCACGCCGGACACGCCCTGGGGCGAGAATTTGTGGGTGTGGATGTGCAGCAGGGTGGCGCCGCAGACCTCGACACATTTGCGGAAGGCGTTCTGGATGCGCTCTTCGCAGTCCAGGCCGGTGCCCTTCATCACTTCGATGATCAGATGGGTGCCGGCAAACACCTTGCCATCCTTGCGGATGAAATGGTCTTCGCGGTCCGAATCCACAATGGAGTCAATGTTCGCAGCAGTTACACCGCGGGCGGTATCTTCCTCATGGGCGCCTGTCTCCAGACCGATCCCCAGTTGGAAGAGGTTGGCGTCTTTCATGGCGCTCCCCTTCGTTCCAGTAGATGACAATCCAGACGGCCCTTAGCGCCCCCCCGGATAAGAGTCCGGGGTTGGGATCGGTGCCGAAAGTGAGGGGGCATGTAGGACCCATGAAAGATTCGTTCAACCTTTAATTTCCGCATGGCTGGTAACGCGTGGGCGGGCGGGTCCCGAACACGCGCCACGAGCGCAGAAAACCTGCGCGCAAAAAAAAAGGCCGGGGCGAACCCCGGCCGTCAGGTTGTTCTATTGCCCAGGGGATCATGGGCGCCAGAACGGAAGAGTGGCTTCATAATGGGCGTCGGCGCGGCTCAGCCCGATGTCTTTCAGCTGCGCGTCGCTCAGGTGTTTCAGCTGGCACCGGGTTCGGTGGCGCAGGCTCCACTTGGTCACCAGCACGGCAAAAAGGACGGCCCACTGCGCCAGCACCGGCAGGGCCGGGCGGCTGTTCAGAAAGGACATGTTCGATTGTGCCATTTGCGTGTGCTGTGCCATGGGAGGCTTCCTTCGTATTGTGTTGATACAATCCTGTTGATTTGTCGTAGTGTTCTGATACAAAGGGGTAGGCGTATTGTCCAAGGATGGATTGTAATGGGTACAATTTGGCCGCAGAGCCTGGGAGAGGCCAAAGGTCCGAAGTACAAGAAGGTGGCAGACACGATCCGGTCTGCCGTCGAAGCCGGCAGTTTGAAAATTGGTACAAAGCTGCCGCCGGTACGCGATCTCGCGTACCAGTTGAGCATTACCCCAGGCACCGTTGCCCGCGCCTACAGCATCCTGACAGATGAAGGAGTGCTGGAGGCCGAGGTCGGGCGCGGCACCTTTGTAGCCGAAAAGAAAACCCCGGTGCCGGATGACGTATGGTCGCGGCAGCTGCATTTGGCGGAAGCCCGCGATCCGGGCCATGTCAGCCTGTTCAGCCCGCGGATTGCCGACATGGGGCAGGTGGCCGCGGTGCGCGAGGCGCTGCACAAGGTGGCGGAGGGCGACGCGCGAAAATTCCTGAACTACCCGACCCGCGATGCCTATCTGCCGGTGCGCCAGGCGGCGGCCGCCTGGGTGGCACAGTCACCGGTCGGCACCGTCACCGAAAATGACATTGTACTGACACATGGCGGCCAGAACGGGCTGATGGTGGTGCTGCAGGCGATCCTGCAGGGGCCGCAGCCGGTGATCATGGTCGAGGATCTGACCTATGCCGGGTTCCGCCGCGCGGCGGAGCTTCTGCGGGCGCAGGTGGTCGAGGTGGCAATGGATGAACACGGCATCCGTCCGGATTCGATGGAGCTGGCCATCCGCAAGACGGGCGCCACGGTCCTGTGCACCAGCCCCGAGGTGCATAATCCCACCGGGCTTTACACACCCCTGGAGCGGCGCAAGGAAATCACACGGATTGCCCGCCGCCACGGGGTGCAGATCGTCGAGGACGACTGCTACCGCCTGGGCGAGTCGCGGGCGCCCAGCTACCGGGCGCTGGCGCCGGAACTGGCCTGGCATGTGTCCTCGATCTCCAAGATCCTGACGCCCGCGTTGCGCGTCGGCTTTGCGCTGGCGCCGGAGGGGCGGGCCGCGGACCTGCGGCGGGTGGCGGAATACGGCTATTTCGGGCTGGCGCAGCCGCTGGCCGATCTGGTCCGTATCCTGCTGACCGATCCAAGGCTGCCAGGGCTGGTGGAGAACGTGCGCGCCGAGATGGCCCGCTATGTGCGGGTGGCGGTCAACGCGCTTGGCGGCTTTGACCTCAACTGGAACCCGGATGTGCCGTTCCTGTGGCTGCGGCTGCCGTCGGGCTGGCGGGCGGCGGCCTTTACCCGCGCGGCGGAGGCCAACGGGGTGCAGATCCGCTCTGCCGATGAATTCGCCCTGCGCGACGGCCGCGCCCCGCACGCGGTGCGCATTGCCATCAATGCCCATGTGCCGCTGAAGCGCTTCGAGGAGGCGATGCTGCGCCTGCGTGCCCTGCTCGACAACCCGCCGGAGCAGATCAGCGTCTGAATTTGTGGGGTAAAATAATACCCATTTTGCAACATGTTGAAAAGAAACAATTTATTCTTGTTTACCCCTGTTGACGCGGCAGTCTGATCCCCGTAAACCCCGTCCATCGCATTCAGGCGGACCCGTCCCGGGATTCTGCCTTCACGACAAACAGGATTGACCTGCCATGAAAACCTTCTCTGCTACTCCGGCAGACATCGAGAAGAAGTGGATCCTGATCGACGCCGAGGGCGTTGTTCTGGGCCGTCTTGCCTCGATCGTTGCCATGCGCCTGCGTGGCAAGCACAAAGCCTCGTTCACTCCGCATATGGACATGGGCGACAACGTCATCATCATCAACGCCGACAAGGTGCAGATGACCGGCAAGAAGCGCGACGAGCACTTCTACTGGCACACCGGCCACCCGGGCGGCATCAAGTCGCGCACCAAACAGGAGATCCTGGAAGGTGCACACCCGGAGCGCGTCGTGTTCCAGGCCGTCAAGCGCATGCTGCCGGGCAACCGCCTGTCGCGCCAGCAGATGACCAACCTGCGTATCTATGCCGGTGCCGAGCACCCGCATGAAGCCCAGGCCCCCGAAGTTCTGGATGTCAAATCCATGAACAAGAAAAACACCCGGAGCTGATATCGATGGCTGATCAGATCAACACTCTCGAAGAGCTGGGCGCCGTTGCAGGCGTTGAGGCCGTTGCCGAAGAAACCATCGCGCGTGAGCCGGTTCGTGACGAACTGGGCCGCTCCTATGCCACCGGCAAGCGTAAAGACGCTGTTGCCCGCGTCTGGATCAAGCCGGGCTCCGGCAAGGTCGAGGTGAACGGCAAGGAAATGAACAAGTACTTCGCCCGTCCGGTGCTGCAGATGATCCTGCGCCAGCCGTTCCAGGTTGCCGGCGTTGAAGACCAGTTCGACGTCTACGCCACCGTCAAAGGCGGCGGCCTGTCCGGTCAGGCCGGTGCGGTCAAGCACGGCATCTCCAAAGCGCTGCAGCTGTACGATCCGTCGCTGCGCGGCGCGCTGAAAGCGGCCGGCTTCCTGACCCGCGACAGCCGCGTTGTGGAACGTAAGAAATACGGTAAGGCCAAAGCCCGCCGTTCGTTCCAGTTCTCGAAGCGTTAATTCGGAACACATCCAATTCGAAAGGGTCCGCCGCTGGCGGGCCCTTTTTTTTGCTGCTCCGCATTTGCCAAAATCTTTCAGGGTTCTTTTAGAAAGATTTCCTAATTTGTGTCCGGATTCGAGTGACCAGGAAACGAAGGCAGGACAGAAAATGGCATCACCGGAAAACTTCAAGACTGCCCCGATCGGCAATGGGCAGCTGGAAATCGGCCGCTTCACCCACGGCTATGAAGAACTGGATATCCATGGGCAGGACGGCGGCGCCAATGTGTCCATTGGCTCGTTCTGCTCGATCGCCAGGGGGGTGCGGATCATGCTGGATGCCTCGCCCATGCTGGACCGGACCACCGCCTTTCCCTTTGGCGAGGTTTTTACCGAACAACTCGGCGGCGCCGGGGTTCACGTGCCGCAGCATGGCGGCGGCGACGTTGTTATCGGCAATGACGTCTGGATCGGCGCCAACGCCACTTTGCTCGCCGGTGTGACCATCGGCAACGGCGCCGTCATCGGCCCGAATGCCACTGTTGCCTTCGATGTCGGCGCTTACGAGGTCTGGGCGGGCAACCCGGCGCAGCTGGTGCGCAAGCGGTTCGACGATGCGGTCTGCGAAAAGCTGCAGGAGCTGCGCTGGTGGGACCTGCCGCTGCCGCTGATCCAGGAAATGGCGCCGCTGCTGTCGGCCCAGCCAACGGTGGATCTGATCGAAGGGCTGCAGGGTATCGTCGCCGACCTGGTGACGTTCACGGACCAGACCGCGGACGAAAGCGCAGCCTGAGGCAGGGTGTTGCCCTTGGCAAACCGTCCTGATCTGCGGCCCGGAACCGGCCAGGTTCCAGGGCCGTTAACTTTTTGGCGGAATTGGCGTAACATGGGCTGACTGCTTCCTGTTGGGGGGGACAGCTGCCATGCCGCAAACCATTTACGAGAAATACGGCGGGTTCAGTGCCATCAGCCGCGTCGTGATGACTTTCTACGAGATGGCGCTCGATTCCGATCAGATCGGGGACTACTTCGCCGATGTGGATATGGCGCGGCTGATTGACCATCAGACCAAGTTCATCTCCTCGCTGCTGGGCGGGCCCGCCTCCTTCAGCGACGAACGGCTGGAGGCGGTGCACCGGGCCCTCGGCATCACCCATGAGGATTTCGACGAAATGGCGGCCCTGCTCAAGGAGGCGCTGGAGCAGCACGGCCTTTCTGAGCCCGATGTGCGGACAACGCTGGCTGCGATCGAGTCCAAGCGCAACATCATCGTCACCCGGGAGGCGGCATGAGTATTGCTGCCATCAACGAGCAGCTGCTGCGCGCGATTGGCGTGGGGGTTGCTGTGGTGCGGGCCTCTGATCTTGGGTTTGTCTTTCACAATCAGCCCTTTGCGGAATGGTTCGGCACCCCGGGACCGGATGCGCCGCTGACCGAGACCATTGACGGGCTGAACCGCGAGGACCTGGCGCCGCTCTTCGAGGAGGGGCTGCGCTATTCGGCGGAACTGAAGATCAAGCGCAAGCGCCGCACCCTGGTGTTTGCCATCAACATCTCGCAGGCCCGCCATCTGGACGAGCCGCTGCTGGTGGTGGAATGCCAGAACATCACCCGCATCCGCGAGCTGGAAAGCATGATCGACAGCTATTCCGCGATGGTCGAGCGCAACACCCGCGAGCTGGAGCGCGAGAAGGAGCGGGTGGAGCGGCTCTTGCTGAACCTGATGCCGCGGCAGGTCTACGAGGAGTTCAAGACCTTCGGCGTGGTCACCCCGCAGCTTTACCCGCAGGTCTCCGTGGTGATGCTGGATTTCGTGAATTTCACTGATTTCGCCTCCCGCACCGATCCGACCGTGACCCTGGGAGAGCTGAACGACATCTTCACCGCCTTCGACCGCATCGTCGAGCAATACGGCTGCGAGCGGATCAAGACCATTGGCGATGCATACCTGGCGGTGGCCGGGATGCCGGAACCGATGCCCGAACACGCCACCGCCGTGGCCCATTGTGCCACCCGCTTCCTGCGCTATCTGGACCGCCGCAATCAAAGCCACCAGCACACGTGGCAGGCGCGGATCGGACTGGGCACCGGCTCTGCCGTCGGCTCCGTGGTGGGCATCCAGAAGTACGTCTATGACGTGTTCGGCCCGGCAGTAAACCTGGCCTCCCGCCTGCAAGTCTTCGCCAACCCGATGAAAATCGTCGCGCCCGAAGAGATGAAGGCGGCGCTGTCGGAGGAATTTCACGTCACCGATATCGGCCCCGAGGACATCAAGGGCATCGGTGAGGTGAACCTGATCAATGTCGGCGACGAGCTGAGCGCGCCGCAGCCCGCCAGCCGGTTCTAGCTGTACAGGCTCAACTATCTGGTGCAATCAGCCCCAGCCCGCGCAGGTAAATGCCGATGCCGCTCTCCAGCAGATCCTCGGGCGGGAACGGGGAGGTGGCGCCGGGAGAATTGCGGGCATAAAGCTCCACCACCCCGTGGCTCATCGCCAGAACATGCGCCGAGAACATCGAGGCCGGCGGCCGTTTGTCGGCGGGAATATGCTGGCTCAGGTCCGCTGCGGCGCGTTCCAGGATCTGCCGGGCGCGGGCGGCGGCGTCGGCCAGCTCCGGCGTTCGGTTCACCGAAATACCGCTTTCAAACATGGCGATGTAGTGGCCCGGGTGCTTGCGGGCAAAGGCCAGATAGGCGCGGCCTGTCGCCTCGAACGCCGCCAGCGCCGAGGGCTGGTACTTGTCATAGGCGTGCTGCATCAGGTCGGCGAACATGATGTAACCCTGGCGCGCAGCTTCGGCGATCAGATCCTCGCGACCCTCGAAATGGCGGTAGACCGCCGCCGGGGTGACGCCCGCCTGCTTGGCGGCTTCCGACAGCGTGAACCCGGTCGGGCCCTTGGCCTCGATCAGCTGCAGGGCGGCTTCGACCAGCGCCTGGCGCAGGTTGCCGTGATGATAACCGCGTTTAGGCATCCCAGATGTCCGGGCCTCCGCAAATTTCCGTGTCCAGGGCGCCGATGGCCTTGGCGTCCTTGTTGTCATAATCAATGCCGCTCAGCACCGCGCGGATCGCCGCCAGCCGCGCCCGCCGTTTGCCATCCGAGCGCACGACGCTCCAGGGGGCCTCCGGGCAATGGCTGCGCGCCAGGGTCTCGGAGATCGCGGCGGTGTACGCGTCCCATTTCTCCAGCCCCTTGACGTCGATCGCGCTCAGCTTCCATTGCTTCAGCGGATCGGATTCCCGCTTCAGGAACCGCCGCAGCTGCTCCGCCCGGCCGACATTGAGCCAGAACTTGAACAGCTGCACGCCGTCGTCCACCAGCGCCTGCTCAAACCCCTTCACCTGGTGAAAGAACCGCTCGCGCTGTTCATCGGTGCAGAAGCCGAACACCTTTTCCACCACGCCGCGGTTGTACCAGCTGCGGTCGAAGAACACGATCTCGCCGCCCGACGGCAGATGCTGGATATAGCGCTGGAAATACCACTGGCTCTGCTCCTCTTCGGTGGGTTTGGCCAGCGCCACAACCCGGGCGCCGCGCGGGTTCAGGTTTTCGCGGAAGCGCTTGATGGTGCCGCCCTTGCCGGCCGCATCGCGGCCCTCCAGCACAATGGCAATGCGCGCGCCGCTGGCTTTGACCCAGGCCTGCAGCTTGACCAGTTCGATCTGCAGCGCCTCCAGCTCCTTCTCGTAGGTCTTGCGCGCCATCCGCTCCCGGTGCGGGTAGCTGGGGCTGAGGATTTCGTCCTTGTCCGCATCCTGGATCGCCTTGCGGATCTCCTCCGGCGCGCCGGTCTCAAAGAAGCGGCTGATGGCCCCGTCAAATGGCAGCGTCATGTGCAAAACCCTTCTGTCCTCAACCCCTTATATGGGCTGGCAGTATGGAATGTGAATCGCATTAACGCAAACGTGCGCGGGCGGCGGCGCGGTGCACCGCGGCGGCCACCTCATCGGTTGCCACGTGGTGCGGCATGTGGCCGATCCCCTCCAGAAGGGTCAGGCCGGCCCCCGGGACGTCGCGGGCAAGCTGCCGCGCGTGGATATTGGGGCTGACAGTGTCATCCGCGGTGCCGTGGATGATTTCGACGGGCACCCCGATCTGGGGGTACTGCGGCGCCAGGGCTTTGACTTCCGCCAGCAGGTTGGCCCGCTGCCGGGCATTGGCCCGCAGGGACTTGCGCCGCAGCGTCAGGCCGATGCCGAAATGCTGGGCATAGCCCTCCGGCACCGCCTGCGGGGCAAACACGGCGTCCAGCGTTTCCATGACGGTGGCACGGGACACAAAGGCGGTGAGGGCCGGAACGGCGAACGCGCTGCCGATCCGCGAAGACGTCACCCTGTAAAAGATGTCCAGCGGCGTGTCCCAGGGGTGCGACACCCCGGCAACGGACACCAGTGCCGCAAGCGCTTCGGGGTGGTCGACCGCCCAGGCCAGCGCCACCGCACCGCCATAGCTTTGCCCCAGCACAACAGGCTTTTCCGCGCCCAGCTGCGCCGCGGCCTGGCGCAGCACATCCGCCTGCTGGCGGATCGTCGCGCCGGTGCCGTTCAGGCGGTCGGAATAGCCCAGCCCCGGCCGGTCGAAGACCAGGATACGGAAATCCCTGGCCAGCGCGGGCGCCAGCCGGAACGTCATGTCCCGGGTATTGCCGCTGGAGCCGTGGATCAGCACCAGATCCGGCGCGCTGCCCTTGGGCCGGCCCATCTCCACCACATGCACCCGGTGGCGGCCGACCACCAGAACTTCCCCTTGGGGCGGGTGGCTGGCCTCGGCGGCCGCCTCGCGCCGCCCGGCCTGCCACACGGTCAGCGCGGCGCCGGTTGCGGCAGCAAGGCTCAGATAAACCAGCACCTTAGCGGCCGATCTGATCCAGTTCATATGGCGTGGTCTGGTAGATCTCATTGATCCAGTTGCCGTACAGCAGATGCGCATGGCTGCGCCAGCGGTTCTGCGGCTTCTGGCTGGGATCATCGTTCGGATAATAGTTGTCCGGCACGTTGATCGGGGTGCCATTGGCCACGTCGCGGTCGTACTCCTGCTTCAGCGTATCACTGTCGTACTCAAAATGGTTGAAGATATAGAGCGCACGGTGCGCCTTGTCCTCCACCAGGCAGGGGCCGACCTGATCGCTGCCCAAGAGGGTCCGCAGCCCCGGCGCGGCGTCGATCTCATCCTGCTTCATTTCAGTCCAGCGGCTGACCGGGATCACGAAATCATCCGAGAACCCGCGCAGGTACGGCGAGGCCGGCGCCAGGTTCCGGTGACGGAAGCAGCCGAACGCCTTGTGGTCCAGCATGTGCTTCTTGACGCCGTGGAAATGGTTGATCATCGCCATGCCGCCCCAGCAGACGCCAAAGGTCGAATGCACGTTGGTCTGGGTCCATTCGAACACCTCGCGCATCTCGTCCCAATAGGTGACCTCCGGAAACTCCAGATGCTCGATCGGTGCGCCGGTGATGATCAGCCCGTCGTACTTCTCGTGCTTGATCTCCTGGAAGGAGTGGTAGAACTCCTCCATGTGCTCGGCCGCGGTGTTCTTGGTCTGATGCTCGGTCATCCGGATCAGGCTCAGCTCGATCTGCAACGGCGTGGCGCCGATCAGCCGGGCAAACTGATTCTCGGTCTGGATCTTCTTGGGCATCAGGTTCAACAGCCCGATGCGCAGGGCCCGGATATCCTGACGCGCCGCCTGATCCGGCGACATGACCATCACGCCTTCGTTCGTCAGAACGTCATAGGCGGGGAGGTCTGCGGGGATCTTGATGGGCATGTCACTGTCCTGATTTACGGAAGGGTGTACGATATAGCGGAGGTTGTCAGATAAGCGGCTTAGCCGCGGGCCTCAAGAGCCGAGGCGATCAAATCCACGAAACCGGCCTCATCCTTGACGGCTGAGATCTGGTCGGCGGTGACGGTGATGCCCCAATTGTCCGCCATCGCCTGATAGCGCGGCTGGCGGTGCGCCAAGGCCTGGGCATAGGTCCAGCGGATAAAGGCATCGGGGTCCACATCCCCCTCAGCTACGCCATTTTCCTTGAGATACTCTTTCCAGACCCGGTCCAGGAACTCCGGCTGATAGGACATCGGCTTGGGCGCGCGGTCAAAGCGGCGCACCAGCTCGGCGGTGTGGGCGTCGCTGCCCTTGATCCAGACCATCAGCGTGTGCTTGCTGAGCTCCGACAGGATCTGGTCATTCGGGTCATTTGCGTCCACCCATTCACAGATCGACCCGCCGGTGTCGCAGATGAAATTCGGGTAGCCATAAAGCTGCTGGGCGCGGTCCGCGAAATACTCGGTGTCCAGCAGCGCCCGGATCTCGGCCACCCGGAACTGCTCCTGGCGGCGTTTGTACTCTGTGATTGGCAGCCCGCCCTTGGCGGTGTCGCCGGGCTTGCCCAGATAGGCAGAGACCGGGCGCAGGTTCTCAAAGGTGATGTTGGAGCCGATGAAGATCGAATCCGTCAGCAGCAGCTCGCGCAGGAACGGCACTTTCATCGCCTCGGCCTTGGCGTTGTCGGCGATGTATTCGCCCATGTAGCGGGTGCCGATGCGGTAGTCGATCGAGTAATGGAACCAGCTGCCGGCTCCGCGCAGGACGTTGCTGACATAGGTTTTGCCAAGCCCGGACATGCCAAAGAACAGCACCCGTTTGCTGGGGGCGTCGCGCCAGTCCTGTGCGGAAGAGTAAAGCATGAGATCCCAAGTCCCTGAAGGTTTCAGGCCTTGCTAATCCTCTGCGCGGGCTGGGTCAATTCCGTGCGCGCTTGCGACGCAACCGCGGTTTGCCGTTCAGGATGACAAGCCCGGCCGCCAGGAGGGCAAAGCCCGCATAGGCCTGCGGCTTCAGCGCTTCGCCCAGCACCCAGGCGCCCAGCAGGATGGCGACCGGCGGGATGATCAGCGTGACCAGCATCAGGTTGCCGCTGCCCGCCAGCCCCAGCACCCGGTAATAGAGCAGATAAGCCCCGGCCGTGGCGATCAGCGAGAAATAGGCGACAGAGATCCAGGTGCCCGTCTCCAGCGCCAGCACAGGCGCGCCGTCAATCAGCAGTGCGGCCGGAACCAGGCACAGGGTGGAGCCGGTCAGCATCCCCGCCGCCGCCACCTGCGGTGCCAGGCCGGACAGTTTCAGACGTGCCCATGCGCTGGCAAAGGCATAGGACACCGTGCCCGCCAGGACCGCCAGCTGGGCGGTGCTGCGGATGTCGAAACTGGCAAATTGCTCCAGCCCGATGGCCGTGGCCACGCCCAGGAAGCCAAGCCCCACTCCCAGCGCCTTGCGCGCCGTCAGCCGCTCGTCGGCAAAGACCAGGGCCGCCACGATCACCCCGAAAATCGCCGTCGCCGCGTTCAGGATCGAGGTGAGGCCGGTTTCGATATGCAGCTGCCCCCAGGCCATCAGCCCGAAGGGAATCACGTTGTTCAAAAGCCCCATCACCAGGAAGGCGCCCCAGACCCGCGGCTCCTTGGGCACCGGCAGCCGCATCAGCAGCACGACGGCCCACAGGAACAGCGCCGCCCAGCCGCAGCGGTGCAGCACCAGGGTGACAACGGGGATTTCATCCAGGGCGATGCGGATCGACAGGAACGATCCGCCCCAGATCACGCCGAGCAGGATCAGCTCGGCCCAGGCGCGGGGGGATATGGTCTTTTGCGGGCTCATGACGCTCAGCTAGCGCGCGGGCAGGCATCAAGCGACCCGTTTCTTGCGGCAAAAGAAAACCCCGCCCGGAAAAGGGGCGGGGCAGAGACCGTGTCTGCAGTTTCTGCTGCCTGCCAGAGGATCAGAAGTTGTAGCCGACCTTCAGGCCAAAGCTGACGGCGTCGTTGTCCTGGAAGTTGGAGACCGGGTTGCCGCCCGGCGAGGCGACCGCATCGCCCAGCTGCGTGTAGCGGATGCCGGCAGAGATGGTCATCCTGTCCTGCTGGTACTGCACGCCAAGGCGGATTGCCTCATAGCCATGGGTCGGCGCCAGCGGCGACACCAGGTCATCGCCGTCCACATCAGCATAGATCAGCGCCAGCGAGCCGGACCATTGCTCGTTGAAGCGGCGGCCAACACCCAGCGTGTAGGTAAAGGAGTCGTCCAGGTCGATCAGGTCACGGCCAAGCGTCGTGGGAACCAAGTCGGTCACACTGTGTTCGGCCCAGCGGATGCTGCCGAACAGCAGCGTGTCCTTGGCGACACCGGTCTGGAAGTCCAGGTTCACCGATTGCGGCGTCTTGGTCGTGGTCGAGGTGGATGCGTTCGCGGCGGGGAACCCGGCAAAGGTTTCGTCCACATTGAAATCATGTTCGATTTCGGAACTGTAGGTCAGCGCTGCGCGCAGGGCGATCTCGGGGATCTCGTAGGCCACACCGGCCACCCAGCCAAAGGCGCCGTCCTTGTTCACTTTCACATTGTAGGTGCCGCCGGGAATGGCCCCGTATGCGGCGCCGGCCAGGTTGATTTGGCCATCGATCTCCTGGTAGCGGAGGCCGCCATGGACGCTGAAGCGCTCATTGAACTTGTAGCGCAGGAGGGCGGTGACAGCGTTGGAATCCGCCTGCGCGGAGGTGCCGCCAAGCAGCACGGAACCGCCCTCCGGATAGTCTACGTCCACACCCCAGGGCTGATCAAAGATCAGGGCAAACGACAGCTGCTCGTTGATGTCACGCTTGTACCCCGCGCCGAACATGCTGAAGCGGTCGCCGACGTCTCCGGTGGCCGAGCCGAGCGGGTTCAAGGCCGTCCGGTCGTTGCCCGACAGGTCCACGGACGTGGTCGCAAACGAGAATTCGGCGTAGGTGCCCTCTTCGAAGATAATGCCGATCGGCTGGCCGGTTCGGTCCAGACCGCTGGCCATGGCGGAGCCCGATACCAGCGCCAAAGCCGCCGACGTTGCAAGATAGCGTTTCATTGTTCCTCCCTGTATTGCGGCCTGTGCGGGCCGCTTTACGGGAACGTAAACGGGCAGAAATCCGCAGATCAACGGTAACCAAGCGGCAACTTGCCGGAAACGATCAATTCCGGGCGGATCTGACGGGATTTCCTGCAACTATGTTGAGATAATTTGCGATGCAGATGACAGCCGCGCCGCTCAGCACCCAGGCGTCCAGCGCCTCGCCGTAAATCACCATGCCCAGGATCGCGATGGCGGGCAGGCGGGCAAAATCGACCGGCACCACCACGCTGGCAGGCGCCAGCGACAGGGCGGTGGTCAGGCAGAAATGCGCGGTCAGGCCGGCGACGCCAATCAGCACCAGCCAGGGCAGGGTGACGGAGTCCGGCAGCGCCATATCGCCGTCCCAGCCCGCCGCCAGCAGCCCCATGCCCAGTTGCATTGCGGTGAGCCAGAACAGGATCGAGGCGGTTTTCTCGTGCCTTGTCAGCCGTTTGGTCAGGATCGCGGTGAGCGCAAAGAAAATCGCGCAGCTCGCCGCCGCCCCCAGGCCCAGGCTGAGGGTATCCGGACTGGGGCGGGCGACAATCAGGATGCCGGCAAAGCCCAGCCCCGCCGCCAGCATCCGCCGCCGGGTCAGCACCTCGCCCAGCAGCAGCGGCGACAGGATGATGACCCACAGGGGCGAGGTGAACTCCAGCGCAAAGACCTGCGCCAGCGGCACCAGCGTCACCGCGAGGAACCACAGGTTCTGGCCGGTGAAGTGGAAGATATTGCGCAGGAGATGCACGCCCAGCCGGTCCCGCTGCACCTGATGCCAGCGCCCGGTGGCCGACAGCAGCACCGCCACGATCAGCAGGCCCACCATGCTGCGGTAGGTCATGATCTCGAAGGTGTCCAGCGTCAGCCCGGCCTCGCGGCCGGCAATGGCCATGGCGGAAAAGGAGACGATGGCCCCCACCATCCACACTGCCGCCAGTCCCGCGCGCGATTCACCCTCTGCCATGCCGGCGTCTCCCCGTTTTGCTCAGGCGGGAACAGACAGGGATCCCGGCCGGGGGTCAAGCACAAGAAAGGCCCGGCAGCGGCAGGCGCGCAGCCGCGCCGGGCAGTAAATTCCGCAGTGCCGTCCGGCCAGGCTCGCTGCTGATAATTCTGCGCGCCGGGATAGCCCAATTCTGCACGGGTTTTTTCGCCGCAGAAACTGGACAGGCGATTTCAAAAGACGTGCCGCCGGCCCTCTTGGTCTTGATGAAGATAAGTTTCAGCGGGTGGCAAATGGTCATTGGATTTTCCAAACCGGCGGTGTTTGGGGAGCTGTTCCATCAACACCTGGCGGATTGGTTGACCGGCCCGGACAAAAAGAAACCCCGGCCGCTGGGCCGGGGTTCTTGAATGCTGG
The DNA here is from genome assembly GCF_049056525.1 of Leisingera coralii. Taxonomy (NCBI): domain Bacteria; kingdom Pseudomonadati; phylum Pseudomonadota; class Alphaproteobacteria; order Rhodobacterales; family Roseobacteraceae; genus Leisingera; species Leisingera coralii. The sequence continues at coordinate 85,511 of NZ_JBHUPT010000034.1, forward strand.
GTCATTCCCACTCGATGGTGCCCGGAGGCTTCGAGGTGATGTCATAGGTGCAGCGGTTGATGCCCTTGACCTCGTTGATGATCCGTGTGGCGGTCTCGCCCAGGAACTCGTGGCTGAACGGATAGTAGTCCGCGGTCATGCCATCGACCGAGGTCACCGCGCGCAGGGCGCAGGCATAGTCGTAGGTGCGGCCGTCGCCCATCACGCCGACGGTGCGGACCGGCAGGATCGCCACGAAGGCCTGCCAGATCTCGTCATAGAGGCCATGTTTGCGGATCTGGTCGATATAGACCGCATCCGCCTCGCGCAGGATGTCCAGCTTCTCGCGGGTGATCTCGCCCGGGCAGCGGATCGCCAGGCCCGGCCCCGGGAAGGGGTGGCGGCCGATGAAGCTGGCGGGCAGGCCCAGCTCGTGGCCCAGTGCGCGGACCTCGTCCTTGAACAGCTCGCGCAGCGGCTCCACCAGCTTGAGGCCCATCTTCTCCGGCAGGCCGCCGACGTTGTGATGCGACTTGATGGTGACCGACGGGCCGCCCGAGAAGGACACGGATTCAATCACGTCGGGGTACAGGGTGCCTTGCGCCAGGAACTCGGCGCCGTCGATGGTGTCGGCGTGTTTCTGGAACACGTCGATGAACAGCTTGCCGATGATCTTGCGCTTGGTTTCCGGGTCCGACTGGCCTTCCAGCTCGCCGAGGAACAGCTCGCTTTCATCCGCGTGGATCAGCTGGATGTTGTAGTTGTCGCGGAACATCTTGACGACTTCTTCCGCTTCGTTCTTGCGCAGAAGGCCGTGGTCGACAAAGACGCAGGTCAGCTGGTCGCCGATCGCCTCGTGGATCAGCACCGCCGCAACCGAGGAGTCGACGCCGCCGGACAACCCGCAGATCACCTTCTTGTCGCCGACCTGCTCGCGGATCTGGCGGATCGCCTCGTCCTTGTAGGCGCCCATGGTCCAGTCGCCGGTGAAGCCCGCGATCTTGACGAAGTTCTCGTACAGCGTCTTGCCGTTCGGGGTGTGGTGCACCTCGGGGTGGAACTGCACTGCAAAGAAATTGCGCTCCAGGTCCGCGGTGATCGCGAAGGGGGCGTTGGGGGAGGTGCCGTAGACCTTGAAGCCCGGCGCGATCTCAGAGACGTGGTCGCCGTGGCTCATCCAGACCTGCTCGCGCTCTTCCAGGAACCAGCCGGTGAGCAGCGGGATGCGCTCCTCGGTCGGGGTCACATAGGCGCGGCCGAATTCGGCGGTGCCGTGGCCCGAGACCACCCGGCCGCCAAGCTGGTGCATCATCACCTGCTGGCCGTAGCAGATGCCAAGGATCGGCACGCCGTAGTCGAAGATCTCCTGCGGCACGCGCGGGGAGCCCTCGCGGGTCACGCTGTCGGGGCCGCCCGAGAAGATCACCGCCTTCGGCGCCATCTCGCGCACAAAGTCCATGGTGACATTCTGATAGGGGTGGATTTCGCAATAGACGTTCAGCTCGCGCAGGCGGCGCGCAATCAGCTGCGTGACCTGGCTGCCAAAGTCGATGATGAGAAGGCGGTCATGGGATGTCTCTGTCATGCACGCGCCATAGGGCAGGAACGCATTTTCTGCAAGGGGGTTTGGCGCTTGGCCCGCGCGCGGCCCGGTTTTTCACGGCGGCGTGCCCCGGAGGCCGTGACAGGTATGCCAAAGTCCACCGCCGCGGTGGAAAATGCCCCGTCAATGTCGCTTTTCAACTTGAATGGCCGTAATCCTGCGGCGCGGCGCCGCGCGGTGGCTATAATACCCTCCGCAATGAAATGCCTGTGGTGAGGATAAACCATGACAGAAGCAGCACCGCGCCGTCGTGCCCGCGGTTCCGGCGGCGGCGCCGCCCGCCGCGCCGAGCGCACCAGCGTCAAGATCGAGACCGCCAAGTACATCGAGCGCAACATTCCGAACTTCGAGATCCTGAATGAGGAAGCGCTGGAGATCATCGAGTACAACGCGGAAACCATCCTTGAAGAGGTCGGCGTCAACTTCGTTGAAAACCCGGCGGCGCTGGAACGCTGGCGCGAAGCGGGCGCGGATGTGCAGGGCGAGCGCGTGCGCATCCCCCGCGGCCTGGCCCGCAAGCTGTGTGAAACCGCGCCCGCGGAATTCACCCAGCATGCCCGCAACCCCGAGAAATCGGTGGTCATCGGCGGCCGCAACCTGGTGCTGGCACCGGTCTACGGCCCGCCGTTCGTGCGCGACGCCAATGGCGGCCGCCGCTATGCGACCATGGCCGACTTCAACAAGTTCGTGAAGCTGGCGTATATGTCCAAGTGGCTGCACCACTCCGGCGGCACCGTCTGCGAGCCCACCGACATCCCGGTGAACAAGCGTCACCTGGACATGCTGATGGCGCACATGACCCTCAGCGACAAGCCGTTCATGGGCTCGGTGACCGAACCCAGCCGCGCCCAGGACTCTGTCGACATGGCCGGCATCCTGTTCGGCAAGGAGTTCGTGCAGAACAACACCGTGATGACCTCGCTGACCAACATCAACTCGCCGATGACCTTCGACGACGTGATGATGGGCTCGCTGGAAGTCTACGCGCAGAACATGCAGGCCTGCATCATCTCGCCGTTCATCGTCGGTGGCGCCATGGCGCCGGTGTCGGTTGCCGGCACGCTGACCCAGGTTCTGGCCGAAGTGCTGACCGGCGTCGCCTACAGCCAGCTGGTCCGCCCCGGCGCGCCCGCGATCTTCGGCGCCTTCGTGTCCTCGATCGACATGAACTCCGGCGCGCCGACCTTCGGCACCCCCGAGGCATCGCTGGTCACCTATGGCGCAGGCCAGCTGGCCCGCCGCCTGAACCTGCCGTTCCGCTCGGCCGGCTCCTTCTGCGGCTCCAAGCTGCCGGATGCGCAGGCAGCCTATGAAACCGCTAACTCGCTCAACATGGGCCTGCTGTCCGGCGTGAACTTCATGCTGCACTCCTGCGGCTGGCTCGAAGGCGGCCTGGTTGCGGACTTCGAGAAGTTCGTGATGGACGCCGACCAGCTGGGCGCGCTGCACGGTCTCGCCAAAGGCATCTCGGTGGACGAAAACGGCCAGGCCATGGAAGCCATCCGCGAAGTCGGCCCCGGCGGCCACTACCTCGGCTGCGCCCACACCCAGGCCAATTTCAAATCGGCCTTCTGGAAGTCCGACCTGCTCGACTACAAGCCGTTCGAGCAGTGGGAAGAGGAAGGCGCGCGCGACACCTATGCGCTGGCAACCAACCGGGTAGAAAAGCTGCTGGCCACCTACGAGCAGCCGGCCATGGACCCCGCCATCAAGCAGGCGCTTGAGGAATTCGTCGCCGAGAAGAAGGCCTCGATGCCCGACGCGTTCATGTAATCGCCCGGGAAAAGTTCAGGGGCAGGGGGCCGCGCTCTCTGCCGCTTGGAAACGGCGGTCCGCAAGGGCCGCCGTTTTTGCGTCGCCAGTACGCCCTGCGGCGCGCAGATAGCCCGCTTCGCCGGCCAGCGCGATCAGCACATCCACATGGCGGATCATCGAATAGCCCGCTTCGCCGGCCTTGCGCGCGGCGTTCAGGGTGCTTTCCATCTCCAACAGCCGCATCACCGCAGCGGCCGGCTTGGGCAGTGTCCCATAGCCCAGAATCCGCCGCAGATCGCGCTGGCGGCAATAATTCCGGGCTCCCAGGCGGGCCGCCCTCGACAGGATCCGCGGGCGCTTGAGCAACGCGAGCCGGCTGAATACATCCTGCATTGTGCTCTCCTTTCCAATCTCTGTGCAGGACCTGCTATAACACAACCTATTGTAGTGTTGCGGGGAGGGCGCTATCGGCGAACGGTCCGTTTTGTGATGATTATTCATTTTCTGGAAACAATAGCGCCTGATCTGAATTTCTGTTCAAAATCAGTCGGGTGACCGTGGAGGAGCCTTTGGGCGCAGTGCGCGCGGCCGGCGGGTGGGCCCGACTGACGACCGGGGGTCTGAAAATGCAAAACCTACCGCACGCACCCTTGCCTGGCTGGGTGCCGCTTGAAACCTGCCGTTATCTTCAGCACACGGAGGCGGGCCGCCCGATCAGGCAGCTGGCCCGCAAGGCCGGGTGCCACCCGTCCACAATTCTGCGTCAGGTCCGGCGGGTGGAGACGCTGCGGGACGATCCGCTGATCGACGACGTGCTGACCTATCTTGCCGGGCGTTTTCAGGCCGCCGCCGCCAAGCCCGGCGCGGCTGCGGACAAACCCGCTGCGCGCGGCCTGTCTTCCGGGTTCGAACGCGAGGCGGCCAGTGTGCTGACGCTGCTCAGCCGCGGTGGCGCGGTTCTGGCGGCGGCCGAGGGCATGGAAATGGCGGTTGTGGTGCGGGAAGGCCAGGACAGCGACGGCCAGAAAGTCGCCGTGTCCCGCCCGCTGGCCGGGGCGCTGGCGCTGACCGGCTGGATCTCCTGTTCCCGCCGGGGCCGGATCAGCCGCTACGCCATAACGCAATCCGGCCGCAACGCGCTGAAACGGATCATTGCGGATCAGGAGAACCGGGCCAGGGCGCGGCTGGAGGGCGGTTTTGCCGAGGCGCAGGCACCGTTCATGGCGGCCGGTGCCGGCGGCAAGCCCGGCTATTGCCGCAAGCCGCGCTATGGCACCTCGGAAACCCCGCTGGAGATGCTGGCGCGGCTGTCGGACAAGGACGGCAAGCCGTTTCTCTCCCCGGGAATGGTAAGCGCGGGCAAGCGGCTGCGCGAGGATTTCGAGCTGGCGCAGATCAGCAGCCACCTGATGCAGGAGAAGCTCTATTTCACGCCGGGCAGCCAGGCCCTGCGCAGCAACAGCCACGAGGCCGGCGCCGCCGCCCAGCAGCGCACGACGGAGGCGCTGCAGAAACTCGGCGCGGGTCTCAGCGACATTGCCCTGCGCTGCTGCTGCCATCTGGAGGGGCTGGAAACCGCCGAGCGCAGCCTGGGCTGGCCGGCCCGGTCCGGCAAGGTGGTGCTGCGCATCGCCCTGCAGCATCTGGCGGACTTCTACGGCGAGACCAGCGCCCTGGAGGCGGAGCTGATCGGCTGACAGTCTGACGCCTGCAAAAGAAAACGGGCCCGCACCTGGCGGACCCGTGAAAATGCCTGAAATGGCAGCGCCTTAGGCGGCGACTTCTGCCTTGGCTTCTTTCAGGTGCTTCAGCACGGTCTCCGGGGAGGAGACGCCATAGGGGTCTTCGCCGTGGTTGTCGGACAGGCCCGGCTCTTCGAACCAGGCTTCGACCACGCCGTTGTTGACGATGGCGGCATAGCGCCAGGAGCGGTTGCCGAAGCCCAGGTTGTCCTTGGCGACCAGCATGCCCATCTTGCGGGTGAACTCGCCGGAGCCGTCCGGGATCACTTCCACGTTTTCCAGCTCCTGGGCGCGCGCCCAGGCGTTCATCACGAAGCTGTCGTTCACCGACATGCAGTAGATCGCGTCGATGCCTTCGGCCTGGAAGTCGGCAAAGCCTTTTTCAAAGCCCGGCAGCTGGTAGGTGGAGCAGGTCGGGGTGAAGGCGCCCGGCAGCGAGAACAGCACAACGCGCTTGCCTGCAAAGTAGTCAGCGGTGGTCTTGTCTTCCCAGCGGAACGGGTTCGGGCCCTCGATCGACTCGTCGCGCACGCGGGTGTGGAAGGTCACGTCGGGCAGCTTAACGCCAGCTTTCATCTCTGAATCTCCTGAAGGTTCATGCTCGTTCGGCGCGCAGACTTAAAATGATTCTAAGCCGGTATCAACACGTCCATGAGTCCAGGATGCAGGTTATATTGCTGCGCCGCGGCAGGCGGCGCAGATGCGCCTTTCAAGGCGCGGATCGCGGCATGTTCCGGCCGCCAATCTTTCCTTTCAGCCGCCGGGCGCGGCGCTAGGCCGCAGCCTTCTTGATCGTCACCGTGGTGCCGCGCACCTTCCGCTCAGCGGCGGCGGTGAGGTCATTGAATTTCTTCAGCGTCGCCAGCAGCTTCTTCTTGTCCTTGGAGTCGTTGATCGCGCCGGGGAACTTCTTCTTCACGGCCTGGTACTGGTCGTTGATCTTCTTCAGATCCTTGAACTTGGCCGCCGCCGCCTTGAGATCCGGCGCCGCCGCCTTGAGGCCCTGGCCCGCCTTGTCGATCGCCGCCACGCAATGGGCGTTGATCGCCTTTACCAGCGCGCCGACCTGGTTGGTGTATTTCTTCAGATTGCGGTCCACCAGCAGCTGCGGCAGCTCGGTCGCGTCCATCTTCTTGTCATGGCTGTCCGGCTTTTCCTTCAGGATCTTGTCGACCTTCTTCTGGAAATTCGCCGCATAAAGCTTCTGCGCGGCGTTCAGCTTGCCCTCGTATTCCGAGGCCTTCTTGACCGCGGCAATCTCCTTGTCCAGCTCCCCCTGCAGCGCCTCGATATCCTTCTTGGAGGCCGAGGACTTGGCGCGTTTCTTCAGGTCCTTCCCGATGTCGGCGGCCAGCTTGTTCATCTTGGCCAAATGCGCCTTGGCATCGGTGCAGAAGCTCTTCATCGCATCGACGTCGCCCTGAAGAATGTCCACCGCCTTGTTCCAGGTGATCAGCCCGTCCTTGGAATGCTTGTTCTTCTGGAAGTCGGCCAGCTTTTCGGACTTCACCCCGTCAGCCCGCGCCTTGGCCAGGCTCTCGCGGAAATAATCCTCGCCCTCCCAGGCGTTGCCCAGCGAAATCCCGATCCGCTTCTTGATCTTCTCGCCCTCGGCGGTGGTGAATTTCTTGGTGCCCGCAGCCAGCTTCTTGTGCTCCGCCTTGAACTTCTCCAGCTCCTTGGCCATCACGCCCTCCCTGTACCGTTTAACCGTGCATTCGCCCTGCACAGCTTGACTATGTGCGGCGATGCGGCGCTTTGGCAAAGGAAAACGGCACCTGTATAAGGCGGCGCAAGCCATGATCAGGCCGCAAGGCAGGGTTGACGATATGCCCGTGCCAAGCCAAATCAGCTATGGTACACCCGCAAGGAAGCCAGAGGCCGGAAGGGAAATTCCACGTGAGAGACCTAAAGATCCCGGAGCAGCGCCACCCCGAAAAGGCGCATCGTCCCGACAACGCTCAGCCCAAGAAGCCAAGCTGGATCCGGGTCAAGGCGCCGGGCGGCAAGGGCTATGCCGAAACGCACAAGATCATGCGCGACAACCAGCTGACCACGGTCTGCGAGGAAGCGGGCTGCCCCAACGTCGGCGAATGCTGGAGCCAGGGTCACGCCACCATGATGATCATGGGCGAGATCTGCACCCGCGGCTGCACCTTCTGCAACATTGCCACCGGCCGCCCCGACGCGCTGGACGCGTTTGAGCCGGGCCGGGTTGCCCACGCGGTGCAGAAGCTGGGCCTGAACCATGTGGTGATCACCTCCGTCGACCGAGACGACCTGGAGGATGGCGGCGCCGAGCATTTCGCCCAGACCATCCGCGCCGTGCGCCACCGCAGCCCCAAGACCACGATTGAGATCCTGACGCCCGACTTCATCAAATGCGATGACAGCGCGCTGGAACTGGTGGTCGAGGCCAAGCCCGACGTCTTCAACCACAACCTGGAAACCGTGCCGGGCCTGTACCCTGAGGTCCGCCCGGGCGCGCGCTACTTCCACTCCCTGCGCCTGCTGCAGCGGGTGAAAGAGCTGGATCCGTCGGTCTTCACCAAATCCGGCATCATGGTCGGCCTGGGCGAGGACACGCAGGCGGTGAAACAGGTGATGGACGACATGCGCGCCGCTGACATCGACTTCCTGACCATCGGCCAGTACTTGCAGCCCACGCCCAAGCACCACGCGGTTGACCGTTTCGTGACGCCTGAGGAATTCAAGACCTACGAGAAAGCCGCCTATGGCAAGGGCTTCCTCATGGTCTCGGCGACGCCGCTGACCCGCTCCTCCTACCACGCAGGCGATGACTTTGCCCAATTGCGCGAGGCCCGCAACAAGAAGCTGGGCCTGGCATGACGCCTGAGCGTCTGGCGCAGCTCACCCGGCTGCGCCACGCCCTGCATCAGATCCCCGAAGTCTCCGGCGCCGAGGAAAAGACCGCTGCCATGGTGGCGGGCTACCTGCGCCAGCATCAGCCCGACAAGCTGCTGACCGGTCTCGGCGGCCACGGTATCGCTGCCGTTTATGAGGGCAGGGAAGACGGCCCCACCGTCCTGATCCGCTGCGAGCTGGATGGCTTGCCGATCGAGGAGCTCTCGGATCAGCCCTACCGCTCCACCCACACAGGCCGCGGCCACCTCTGCGGCCACGACGGCCATATGACGATGGTGGCAGCGCTGGCCGAAGACCTCGCTGCCAGCCGTCCTGCCAAGGGCCGCGCCGTGCTGCTGTTCCAGCCCGCCGAGGAAACCGGCAAGGGCGCCGCGGCCGTGATCGCTGATCCCGCATTTGCACAGATCGCCCCGGACTATGCCTTCTCCCTGCACAACCTGCCGGGGCTGCCGGTGGGGCAGGCAGCGCTGTGTACTGGCGCCGCCAACTGCGCGTCCCGCGGAATGCGGATCAAGCTGACCGGCAAAACCTCCCACGCCGCCGCACCGCAGGACGGGGTGTCCCCCGCCGGTGCAATCGCCCTGCTGCTGCCGGGCCTTGCTGCTTTGGGCAGCAGCGGTGATCTGGGACCGGAATTCGCCCTGGTCACCCTGACCCACGCCCGGCTGGGCGAGGCCACCTTCGGCATCGCACCGGGCCAGGCAGAGGTCTGGGCCACCCTGCGCACCGTCACCGACACCCGCATGGAACAGCTGATCACCGCGGCCTCGGGCCTGGTGGAACAGGTCTGCGCGGCAGAGGGGCTGGGGCACTCGATCGAATTCGACGACGTCTTCGACGCCTGCACCAACAATCCGGAGGCGGTTAAGCTGCTGCGCGCAGCGGCAGCGGAGGCGGGCCACCCGGTGCAGATGCGCGGCATGCCCCAGCGCTGGTCCGAGGATTTCGGCCAGTTCGGCAAAACCGCCAAGACTGCGATGTTCTGGCTGGGCTCCGGAGAGAACCAGCCGCAGCTGCACAACCCGGATTACGATTTCCCGGACGCAGCGATCCCGGCCGGGGCCGGGATCTTTCTGCAGACGGTCAGGACCCTGCTGGGCTGACCGTCACTTGGTCAGCGCATCGACCACGGCCACTGCGCCGATGATCGCGAGGGTGCCTTTGACAACCTCAAAGATCTGGTTGTCCTTGCGCACATACTGGTGACCGTCGCGAGGCGGCTTCAGCCCCCAGCGGCCATAGTCATCCACGTAGACCCAGTCGTCACCGCGGATGCGGCCGTCATGGCGGCTGTGATCGTGATCATCGTCATGATCGTGGCTGTGGCGGTGTTTGCGGTGGTGCCGTTTCTTGACCTGGCCGGGGGCGTAATGGGCGGCGCTTTTGCCGTGGCCATGCGCCCATTCCGGCGGCCCTGCGGGGGCCGCTGCGGGGGCAAGGGCGAGGCTCGTGGCAGCCGCTGCGGCCAGCATCAGACTTTTCTGCATTTGCGGATTTCCTGTGAACTCTGCGTTTGGAGTCCAGATGCGCGAGCCGGGCAGAAAAGGCAAATCCGCTGCGCTGAAAAGCGCTGTCCGCCGGCGGAAACCAGCGGACTGGCGCCGGTTCCTGGCAGCGTGCAGGTTCCTGATTTCTGTGGCATTTCTGCACGGAAATAGCGGCAGGCTGCACGGGCGGTGTACAGGAGGTGCACAGGGGGTGCACGCAGGGTGCCCCCAGTTTTCGGGGGGCGGCGGCCTGATCAGCCCTCGTCGGTGAACCGCACCTTGCCGATATGCGGCAGGTTCCGGTTGCGCTGCGCATAGTCGATTCCGTAGCCCACGACAAATTCGTCCGGGATCTCGAAGCCGATCCAGTCGGCCCGGAAATCCACCTCGCGCCGCGACGGCTTGTCCAGGAGCGCGATGGATTTCAGCCGTGCCGGTTCGCGGCTCTTCAGCAGGTTCACCACGTGGTTCAGCGTGTGGCCGGTGTCGACGATATCCTCTACCACCAGCACGTCGCGCCCTTCAATGGCGCCGCGCAAGTCCTTGAGAATACGTACTTCCCGGCTGCTTTCCATCGCGTCCCCGTATGAGGAGGCCTCCAGGAAGTCGACTTCGATCGGCAGGTCCAGTTCCCGCACCAGATCGGCGATGAACACGAAACTGCCGCGCAGCAGGCCAACCACGACCACCTTGTCTGTGCCTTCGAATTCACGGTGAATTTCCGCGCAAAGCTCCTCGATCCGCGCTGCAATCGCCTTGGCCGAGATCATCACATCAATGACATATGGACGCTGTGACATGGCTGCCCCCTTGAATTTCCCGCGCGTACATAGGACATGACGCCCGGTAATTGTAGCAGAAAATCAGCGGACAGATGCCCACACACTCGGAAACCCGCCAGATGCCCTATTCGGCACAGCAGATGTACGATCTGGTGGCCGACGTCGCGCGATACCCCAAGTTCCTGCCCTGGTGCGCTGCCGCCCGCATCCGCAGCCGGGCGCCGCTGGGTGAGGCCGAGGTGATGGAGGCGGATCTGGTGATCTCCTTCAAGGTCTTCCGCGAGCGGTTCGGCAGCCGGGTAACCCTTTATCCAGGCGAGAGAAAAATCGATACTGAGTATCTCGATGGCCCGTTCCGCTACATGAAGTCCCACTGGATTTTCACCCCGCGCGAGGACGGCACCTGCGACGTGTCCTTCTTTGTCGATTTCGAGTTCAAGAACGCGGTGCTGCAGGGCATCATCGGGGTAGTCTTCAACGAAGCGATGCAGCGCATCGTGCGTGCATTCGAACGCCGCGCGGCGGAGCTGTACGGGTAAGCTCCGGCAGGCCGGAAACCAGTTGACTTAAAGCTGGCTTCAAGTCGTATCACCGCGGGGCTTTTGATTTTTCCAACGGAAGGAACCCCCGGAATGGAGCAGGATTTCTGGCAGGCGCGCTGGCGCGAGAACCGTATCGGCTTTCACGAAGCGGCGCCCAACACATTGCTGACTAAACACTTTTCCCGGCTCGGACTAAAGGCCGGGCAGTCCGTCTTTGTGCCGCTCTGCGGCAAGGCGCTGGATCTGGACTGGCTGGTTTCTAAGGGCCTGCGCGTGACTGGCGTCGAGTTCAATCAGGGCGCGGTGGAAGAAGTGTTTGCCCGCCAGGGGCTGGAGCCGGAGGTGGTGCAGACAGGCGCGCTCACACGGTATCAGGCAGGGGAGCTGACGCTTTATGCGGGGGATTTCTTTGCCCTGGCTTCAGCGCATCTGGGACCGGTGAACGCGGTCTATGACCGTGCTGCGCTTGTCGCTGTAAAGCCCGAAGGCAGAACGGCTTACGCCGCACATCTGAACCGGATCACGGGCAATGCCAGGCAGCTCCTGATCGGGTTCGATTATGACCAGTCCCTGATGGACGGGCCGCCGTTTTCGGTGCCGCAATCAGCCGTGCAGGCGCTGTATCAGGACAGCCATGACATCACCCTGATCGAAGAGCGCGCCGCTGGGGGCCGGGTCGGCGAACGCTGCAACGCGCTGGAACAGGCCTGGCTGCTAACGCCCTCGACCTGAAACGAAAACGGGTCCCCGAAGGAACCCGTCCGGCGCCGGAATTGCGCCCTCTGCCGTGAGTGGTGGCATTTGCCGCAGCCGGGATCAGCTGTTCATGTCGTATGCGCGCTCACCGTGAACAGACAGGTCAAGGCCGTTGGTCTCGCTTTCGAGGTCCACGCGCAGGGATGTGATCGCGGCGGCGACTTTCACCAGCACGATGGTCACCACCACGGTGAAGATGCCGACGATGACCAGCGCGCCCAGCTGCGCGGCCCAGGCACCGGCGCCGAAGACGGCGATCATGATGGTGCCGAAAATACCGCCGACGCCATGCACCGCAAAGACGTCCAGGGTGTCGTCGATCTGCATCTTGTTGCGGATCAGGTTGACCGCCTCCTGGCACAGCACGCCGGCAACGGCACCGATCATCAGCGCCTCAACGGGGCCGACAAAGCCGGAGGCCGGGGTGATCGAGGCGAGGCCCGCGATGGTGCCGGTCACCAGGCCCACGAGGGAGGCTTTGCCGTATTTGATCTTTTCCCACAGCGCCCAGGAGAGGGAGGCCGTGGCGGCGGAGATGTGGGTCACGGTCAGCGCCAGTGCCGCGCCGCCGTCAGCCGCCAGCTGCGAGCCGCCGTTGAAGCCGAACCAGCCGACCCACAGCATCGCGGCGCCGATCATCACATAGCCGGGATTGTGCGGCGGGATGGTGCGGTTTTTGCGCGGGCCGAGGAAGAAGGCGATGATCAGCGCCGCCAGGCCCGCGGTTTCATGCACCACGATGCCGCCGGCAAAGTCCTTGACGCCCACGTCGCCGAAGATGCCGCCATCGGCCAGGAAGCCGCCGCCCCAGATCCAATGCACCACGGGCGCGTAGCACAGCAGCATCCACAGGCCGGAGAACACCAGGACAAAGCCGAAGCCCACGCGCTCCACATAGGCGCCGACGATCAGCGCGGGCGTGATGATGGCAAAGGTCATCTGGAAGGCAAAGAACAGAACCTCGGGCAGGGTACCCGACAGGCTGTCGGCAGTGACGCCGTTCAGGAACATCTTGTCCAGCCCGCCCCACAGGCCGCTGGTGCCGCTTCCGAAGGCGATTGTGTAGCCGAAGGCCAGCCACAGAACGCTCATCAAACAGGCAATCGCGTAGCAGTGCATGAAGACGCTGAGCACATTCCGGGCACGCACAAGGCCGCCGTAGAACAGGGCCAGCCCTGGCAATGTCATGAAGAGGACCAGGGCCGTGGCCACTATGATCCATGCGGTATCCGCTCCGTTCATCCGTCTGTTCCTTCCCCTTGAGAAAACGGTGGGACAGGAAAAAGCGGAAAGCTTGCGCAGAAAAAAGCGGCAGCAGGTTTGAAAGCGCCCAAAATCGGGGCTTTTTTACAAGTGCCGAAAAAATGGGCGGCGCTGCGGGTCAGCTGCCCGTTTCGCGTTCGATTTGGGAAACCGCCTGTGCCAGCAGCTCCAGCGCGCGGTCGCGGGTGGCGGCGCGGACCTTGTCCCGGCCGATGGCGCCGAATTCCACCGTTTCCGTGAAGAGGTCCTTGCCGGTGCGCGCGAGGCCGAAGCAGACGCGGCCCTCGGGCTTGAACTCCGACCCGCCGGGGCCGGCGATGCCGGTGACGGAAACCGCAAGCGTCACGCCAGCGTTCACCAGCGCGCCTGCGGCCATTTCCGCGGCAACTTCCTCGCTGACCGCACCGGTGGCGTCCAGCGTTTCCGCCGTGACGCCGAGCATCTGCATCTTGGCGGCGTTGGAATAGGTGACAAAGCCCCGGTCCACCACGGCGGAGGAGCCGGGAATATCCGTCAGCGCTGCGGCGATCATGCCGCCGGTGCAGCTCTCGGCGGTGGCGATGGTGATGCCTGCGGCGGTGGCGCGGCGGATGAGCTCTGCCGTGTCCATGCTCAGAACCCCAGCACGCGGTGCGACAGGAAGGCGAGCAGGCCCACCCCGATGGCGGCCATGATGCCGGCGATCACGTCGTCCATCATCACCCCGGTTGCGCCTTTCTGGCGGTCGGCCCAGCCGACGGGGCCAGGCTTCCAGATGTCGAACAGGCGGAACAGCACAAAGGCGGCAATCCAGCCCGGCCACAGGGCGGTGATCTCGATATCATGCGCCCAGGCCGGATAGGAGACGGCCCAGAGCGCGGTGAACTGGCCTGCGACTTCGTCCAGGACGAATTCCGACGGGTCCATATTCTCGCGGTTGCGGGTCATGGCTTCCGCCGCCCAGACGCCCACGACCATGCAGACCACGGTCGCCAGCGCCAGAAGGAGAAAGCCGCCCAGCTGATGCAGCGCATAGGCCATGGGAAGCGCGGCGAGGGAACCCCAGGTGCCGGGTGCCGGGCGCAGGTAGCCGATGCCGCCGACAGTGCCGATCAGGAGGGCCAGACGCGATGTCTTCATGTCTTCACCAGGGCTGCGGTTGCGATGGCGGCAATGCCCTCGCCGCGGCCGGTGAAGCCGAGGCGCTCGGAGGTAGTGGCCTTGATCGACACCCGGTCTGCGCTGATGCCGAGGATCTCAGCCATGACTTCGCGCATCTTGGCCGCGTGCGGGCCGACCTTGGGGTATTCGCAGACCAGGGTGCAGTCGACGTTCGACAGGGTGAAGCCCATCTCCCGCGCCAGATTGGCGGCGTGGCGCAGGAAGATTTCGCTGGCGGCGCCTTTCCACTGCGGGTCAGAGGGCGGGAAGTGCTGGCCGATGTCGCCCTGCGCCAGCGCGCCATAGATGGCGTCGGTGACGGCGTGCATGCCGACGTCGGCGTCGGAGTGGCCTTGCAGGGTCTTTTCATGCGGGATTTCGACACCGCAGAGGATCACGCTGTCACCGGGGCCGAACCGGTGCACGTCGTAGCCATTGCCAAGCCTGATATCCATGTCTGCTCCCAGTATACGCTCCGCCCGGGCGAAATCCTCGGGGCGGGTGATTTTGATGTTGTCGGGCTCGCCCGGAATGATGCGGACGTCAAGACCTGCAGCGCGCGCCACCTCGACATCATCGGCGGCTCCGCCGGGGTGGGCAAGATGTGCCGCCAGAATGTCCTGAAACCGGAAGCCCTGGGGTGTCTGCGCGGCAAATAGCCCGTTGCGGTCCTGGGTGCCGGTGACGGTGCCATCCGCGCCGGTCCACAGCGCATCGGTGACGGCAAGCGCCGGAGCCGCTGCAGGCCCTTCGTCCAAGGCGCTGATGATATTGCGGATCAGAGCGGTGCTGACACAGGGGCGGGCGGCATCATGGATCAGCACCTTGGTCACGTCTTGGTGATCAAGTGCCTTCAGCCCGTTCAGGACCGAGGCTGCGCGTTCGCTGCCGCCCTCGGCGAGGATCAGGCCGGGCTTGCCGGAGAACTCCTCCCAGGCCTGATGGTCGTCCGCCGAGAGAACCAGAACGGTGAGGCCGACGCCTGCCTTATCAAAGGCTTCCAGCGTCCAGTCGATCACCCGGCGGTGTTTCAGCGGGCGCCATTGCTTGGGCGTGCCGCCGCCTGCGCGGGTGCCGCGTCCGGCGGCGACGATCAAGGCGGCTGTGGTCATGAAAGCCTCGTTGCAAATCCGGCCTTTGTTTATGAGGTGGCGCAAGGATAGGCAATCACCTGGCGGAATGTGCCTAATAATTAGGCAAATGAGGGCTGACTGTGCCTTGCAGAGGGCGGTTTCATTGCTGCATAGCAGGGACTTCGTATAAATACGCTTCAGTTGCACAAGGATTAGGCAGTTGTCCTTCACGCTTGGAACCACCTCCATGTCTCCGCCGATTGCATTGGCGCCGATGGCCGGAATCACCGACCGCCCGTTCCGGGATCTGGTCCGCTCCTTCGGAGTGGGGCTGATGGTGAGCGAGATGGTGGCGAGCCAGGAGATGGTGCAGGCCAAGCCTGGGGTGCGCGAGCGCGCCGAGCTGAGCGCCGATGTGGAGAATACCGCGGTGCAGCTGGCAGGGCGCGACGAGTACTGGATTTCGGAAGCTGCGAAACATGTTGCAGGGCAGGGCGCGCGGATCATCGACATCAACATGGGCTGCCCGGCCAAGAAAGTGACCAATGGCTATTCCGGCTCAGCCTTGCTGAAAACGCCGGATCACGCGCTGAAGCTGATTGAGGCCGTTGTGGATGCCGTAGATGTGCCAGTTACGTTGAAGACGCGGCTGGGCTGGGATGACAACTGCCTGAATGCCCCGGATGTGGCCCGCCGCGCCTGCGAGGCCGGGGTGCAGATGGTGACGATCCACGGGCGCACCCGCTGCCAGTTCTACAAAGGCTCCGCCGATTGGGCGGCAATCCGGGCGGTGAAGGACGCGGTGAATGTGCCGCTGCTGGCCAATGGCGACATCGTTGATACCGCGACTGCGCGGCAGGCGCTGGAACTCTCGGGCGCCGATGGCGTGATGATCGGGCGCGGCGCCGAGGGCAAGCCCTGGCTGCTGGCTGAGGTGGCGCATCACCTGTGGGGCACCCCGGCGCCGGAGATCCCGGAAGGGGATGGATTTATCGAAATGGTTTCAGAACATTACCGGGCAATGCTCGGCTTTTACGGGCAGGATCTGGGGGTGCGCGTCGCGCGCAAGCATCTGGGCTGGTACATGGATGAGGCCGGAACCGGGCCGACGATGCGCCGGGCGGTGCTGACGGAGAAAGACCCGGCCGAGGTCCTGGCCCTGCTGCCGGAGGCGCTGAGCGCGCAGAACGCGGAGGCCGCCGCATGATGGACAGCGCCGCCCTCTGGGCCTCCTTGCCGGTGCCCGCGTTCCTGATCGACGCCTGGGACAATATCGCGGATGTGAATGCGGCCGGAGAGGGGTTTCTCAACACCTCCCGCAAGGCGCTGCTGGGGCAGCCGGTCTGGGACACGCTGGCGATTGACGCGCCGATCGAGGACGCCTTTGCCCGTGCCCGGGTGCAGGGCACGCCGCTGTTCGTGAATGACATCGACGTCGGCTCTGGCAGCCGGGCGCCGCTGCAGTGCGGGGTGCAGATTGCGTCGCTGCAGGGGCAGGAAGGGGTGATGCTGCTGATGGTCACCCCGCGGGAGCTGGCCGGTCGGATGACCCAGACCCATTCCGCCAAATCCGCCGCGGCCTCTGCCATCGGCATGGCGGAAATGCTGGCGCATGAAATCAAGAACCCGCTGGCCGGCATCACCGGCGCGGCGCAGCTCCTCAGCATGAATCTGGGGCCGGAAGATCTGGAGCTGACCGACCTGATCGTCAGCGAGAGCCGCCGCATCGTGAAGCTGCTGGAGCAGGTTGAGCAGTTCGGCAACCTGACCGAACCGGAGTTCAATCCGGTGAACCTGCATGACGTGCTCGACCGGGCGCGCCGCTCGGCGCTGCTGGGGTTTGGCGCCCATATGACCATCACCGAGGAATACGACCCCTCGCTGCCGATGGCTTGGGGCGACGCGGACCAGCTGCTGCAGGTGGTGCTGAACCTGCTCAAGAACGCCTCGGAAGCGGCTGATCCCAAGGGCGGGCATATCCATATCCGCACCTTTTATGAACATTCCTTCCGGCTGCGCCGCAGTGACGGGACCGGCAAGCTGCTGCCCTTGCAGATCGAGATTATCGACGACGGGCCGGGGCTGCCGGAGAAGATCAGGGATGATATTTTCGACCCGTTTGTATCGGGCCGGGAGAATGGCACCGGGCTGGGCCTTGCTTTGGTGAGCAAGATCGTCTCGGAGCATAATGGCTGGATTTCGGTGAGCTCGGTTCCCGGGCGCACGGTGTTCCGGCTGTCGCTGTCGCGCGTGCCGCGTGACGGGAAACCGCAGGAGAGCTGAACCATGGACGGCACCGTTCTGGTCGCTGATGACGACCGCACCATCCGCACTGTTTTGACCCAGGCGCTGACCCGCGCGGGCTGCAAGGTGCATGCGACCTCTTCGCTGACCACGCTGATGCGCTGGGTGGGCGAGGGCAAGGGCGATGTCGTGATTTCGGACGTGATGATGCCGGACGGGAACGGGCTGGAGATGCTGCCCAAGATCCAGGCCGACCGTCCCGGGCTGCCGGTGATCGTGATCTCGGCGCAGAACACCATCATGACGGCGATCAAGGCGGAAGAGGCTGATGCCTATGATTATCTGCCCAAGCCTTTTGACCTGCCGGAGCTGATGAAGCGCACAGCCAAGGCGCTGGCGGCCAAGCGGGTGGCGCCGGCGGCACCGAAAGGCGAGGCGCAGGAGCGTCCGGAGGAGCTGCCGCTGATTGGCCGCAGCGAGGTAATGCAGACGCTGTATCGGCTGATAGCACGGGTGATGAACACCGATCTGCCGCTCTTGATCACTGGTGAAAGCGGCACGGGCAAGTCCCTGATTGCGCAGGCAATCCACGATTTCTCCGACCGCCGGACCCTGCCATTTGTGCATGCGGATGCCGCCAGTCTGATCGAGCTGGAAGGCCCGGCGCGGCTGCTGGCCCAGGCCAAGGGCGGCACGCTGGTGATTGATGAACTGGCCGACCTGCCGGAAGAGGCGCAGGCGCGGCTGGTAAGGATGATGGACAGCCCCGGCGATCATGCGCCGCGCTTCATCGCCTCCAGCCAGAAGGATCTGGCGGCGGCAATGGATGCCGGCGAACTGCGCCAGGACCTGTATTACCGGATCTGCGGCACCGCGCTGCATGTGCCGGCCCTGCGCGAGCGGGTCGAGGATATCCCGCTGCTGTCGGAGCATTTCCTGATCCGGGCCGAGAATGAGGGCGCGCCGCACCGGGTGCTGAGCGAAGGCGCGCGCGAAGTGCTGCGTCATTTCGCCTGGCCGGGCAATGTGCGGCAGCTGGAAAACGCGGTGCGCCGCCTGGCGCTGACCGCGCGCGGCGAGGAGATCACCCAAGCCGATGCCGCTGCGGTGCTGGGGCCGCAGACCGGGCCGGAGCCTGCGGTGGCCGGGCTCTCCAACGAGAAGCTGTCGGAAGCCGTCGGCCGCCACCTGCAGCGCTATTTCGACCTGCATGGCGACATGCTGCCGCCGCCCGGCCTGTACATGCGGCTGCTGCGCGAGGTGGAGACACCCTTGATCGAAATCGCGCTGGCGGCGACTGGCGGCAACCAGGCAAAATGCGCCGAACTGCTGGGCATCAACCGCAATACCTTGCGTAAGAAGATCACCGATCTTGATATTGAGGTGACACGCCGCCGCAAACTGATGTAATATCGCCACAGAAATGTGGCATTGCCGTAAATTTCCTAGGCAGGGCCACGAGATATGGCGGTGACTCGCAAAGAGTCGCACATCAGAATGAGGGCAGTGGGTGGCGTATAAGTCACATCTGAGGGCGGCATACGGTCCATTTGCGGCCTTTGACCGGTGGCGGCGAACCCGCCGCGCCCGAAATATCGGCACCATCGGCCTTGTCTTGCTGGGGCCGGTGCTGGCCTTGGCAACTTTCCTCATCATCGGTCCTCTGGGGCAGGGC
Source organism: Leisingera coralii (assembly GCF_049056525.1). Taxonomy (NCBI): domain Bacteria; kingdom Pseudomonadati; phylum Pseudomonadota; class Alphaproteobacteria; order Rhodobacterales; family Roseobacteraceae; genus Leisingera; species Leisingera coralii. The sequence goes on from NZ_JBHUPT010000034.1 coordinate 104,438, forward strand.
GCCTCGTCCAGATCGCTGCGGCTGATCCTGCTGGCTGATCTGGTCTATATCCTGACCATTGCAGCGCTGGTGATGTCGCAGATCGTGCGGCTGTTTGCGGCGCGGCGGTCGAAATCGGCCGGCTCGCGCCTGCATCTGCGGCTGATCGGCGCTTTTGGCTTTCTTGCGTTGATCCCAACCGTGATTGTTGCCGTGTTTGCCGTGCTGACGGTGAATGTCGGGCTTGAGGGGTGGTTTTCGCAGCGCGTGCGCCAGGTGATCGGCAGCTCACTGGAAGCCGCGGAAGCCTATCAGGCGCAGCAGAAGTGGGACCTGACCGAAGATGCCCAGGCGCTGGCGCGCTATCTGGACAGCAGCCGCGCGCGCAGTTTCTTCATCAACGACGCGGAGCTGCGGCAGGTGCTGGCGCAGCGGCAGCTGCAGATCCAGCGCGGCCTGCGCGAGGCGTACATCGTCGACAGCGGCGGGCAGATCCGGGCCCGCGGCGAACGCTCCTATGAGTTCGATTTCGAAAAGCCGAACAACCGTCAGCTGGAGGTGGCCCGCAAGGAAGGCATGCTGCTGATCGAGGATTGGGACAACAGCGAATTCCGTGCCCTGGTGCAGCTGAACGCCTTTGTCGACCGGTTCCTGTATATCAGCCGGGATGTGGACGGGGAGCTCTTGAACCTGCTCGATGACACCCAGGAAACCGCACACCTCTATCAGCAGCTGGAAAGCGAGCGCGGCCGGGTGCTGTTTGAATTTGCGCTGCTCTATATCGGCTTTGCGGTGATCCTGATCCTGGCGGCGATGTGGCTGGGCATGTGGTTTGCCGAGCGGCTGTCGCGGCCCGTGGGGCGGCTTACGGTTGCGGCGCAGCGGGTGGGTTCCGGCAATCTGGACGTGCAGGTGCCGGTGGACGACGGCGGCGACGAGATTTCCCAGCTGGGACAGTATTTCAACCAGATGACCCGAGAGCTGAAGGCGCAGCACGGCCGTCTGCTGGACAACACCCGGCAGATCGAACGCCGCCGCCGCCTGTTCGACTCGGTGCTGTCGTCGGTGACCTCCGGGGTAGTCGGCCTGGATGCGGACGGGCGGGTGACCTTCGTGAACCGCTCTGCCGAACGGCTGCTGGACTGGCGGGAGGATCAGCAGTCGCTGGCGCTGGCGGTGGCGGTGCCGGAGTTCGGGCCGCTGTTTGCCGAGCTGATCGAGACCGGCGCAGATGTGGTGCAGGAGGAAGTCAAGGTGACCCGCCAGGGGCAGCTTGAAAACCTGCTGGTGCGTATGTCGCCGCGCCGCTCCGGCGAGGGGCGGCTGGAAGGCTATGTGGTGGCCTTTGACGATGTGACCGACCTTGTCAGCGCCCAGCGGATGGCGGCCTGGGGCGATGTGGCCCGCCGCATCGCGCATGAGATCAAGAACCCGCTGACCCCGATCCAGCTGAGCGCGGAGCGGATCAAGCGCAAGTTCGCGCCCAAGCTGGGTGAGGAAAACAGCGATCAGCTGCAGTCGATGACCGATGTGATCGTGCGCCAGACCAATGATCTGCGCAGGATCGTCGATGAATTCTCGAAATTCGCCCGCATGCCGGAACCAGAGCGGCGCGAGGAGGATCTGGCCAAACTGGTGCGGGACGCGGTGATCCTGCAGCAGCAGGGCCAGCCGGGTGTCCGGATCCGGGCGAAGCTGCCCAAGGAGGAAATGCCCTCGGATCTGGATGCAACGATGATTGGCCAGGCGCTGACCAATCTGATCAAGAACGCAGGCGAAGCCATCGAAAGCCTGCAGGCCAAAGGCGCACCGGACGGCCTTGTGCCGCAGATCCGGGTGACGGCCGAAAAGGCGGGCAGCTTCTACGAAGTCCGCATCGCCGACAATGGCATCGGTCTGCCGGAAGACCGGGCGCGGCTGTTTGAGCCTTATGTGACCACGCGGGATGCGGGCACCGGGCTGGGGCTGCCGATCGTCAAGAAAATCATCGAAGAGCACGGGGGCACGCTGACGCTGGAAGATGCCCCGGTTTTCGAGGGACACGCGCATAACGGCGCAATGGCGGTGATCCGCCTGCCTGCCGCGGCCAAAGCGGCGGCGCCTAACAAGAGCACAGTGAAAGCAGGTCTGACATGAGTGACATTCTGATTGTAGATGATGAGCGGGATATCCGTGAGCTGATCTCGGACATCCTGGAGGACGAGGGCTATGCCACGCGCAAGGCCGGCAGCTCTGATGAGTGCATGGCCCGGCTGGAGGAATCCAAGCCCGCGCTGATGATTCTGGATATCTGGCTGAAGGACAGCCAGATGGATGGCATCGACATCCTGAAGACGGTCAAACGCGACACGCCGGACATCCCGGTGGTGATCATCTCCGGCCACGGCAATATCGAAATCGCCGTCGCCGCGATCAAGCAGGGCGCCTATGACTTCATCGAGAAGCCCTTCAACATCGACCAGCTGATGGTGGTGATCCGCCGCGCGATGGAAACCTCGCGCCTGCGCCGGGAAAACTCCGACCTCAAGCGCAAGGAGACCGGCCCGGCGGATATGATCGGCACCTCCGCGTCCTTCCGCACCCTGGTTGGCCAGCTGGACAAGGTGACCAAATCCAACGGCCGGGTGATGCTCACCGGCCCTGCCGGCAGCGGCAAGGAGATTGCGGCGCGTTATATCCACGCAAACTCCAACCGGGCGTCGGCGCCCTTTATCACCGTGAACTGCGCCAGCATTGAGCCCGACCGGATGGAAGACGTGCTGTTCGGCCGCGAGTCTTCCGACCGCGGGGTTGAGCCGGGCCTCTTGGAGCAGGCGCATGGCGGCGTGGTGTTCTTTGACGAGGTGGCGGACATGCCGCTGGGCACCCAGTCCAAGATCCTGCGGGTGCTGGTGGATCAGCAGTTCCAGCGGGTTGGCGGCTCGGACAAGATCCGCGTTGACCTGCGGGTGGTGTCCTCCACCAACAAGGACCTGGATGCGGAGATTGAGGCAGGCACGTTCCGCCAGGAGCTGTATCACCGCCTCAACGTGGTGCCGGTTGCGGTGCCGTCGCTGGCGGACCGGCGCGAGGATATTCCGCTGCTGGCGAACCATTTCATAACGCAGTTCAACGAGGCCCAGGGCCTGCCGCTGCGGGAGCTGACCGAGGAGGCCGTGGCGCTGATGCAGACCATGCCGTGGCCGGGCAACGTGCGCCAGCTCAAGAACCTGGTGGAGCGGGTGCTGATTCTGGGCGACGGCAGCGGACCGATCGAGGCCAAGGACCTGCCGCGCGAAGAGGAGAAGACCGAAGAGGAAGGCCGGGTGGTGCTGTCCGGCGCGCTGGCAACCCTGCCGCTGCGCGAGGCGCGGGAGGCGTTCGAGCGGGAATACCTGCTGACCCAGATCAACCGCTTTGGCGGCAACATCAGCCGCACCGCGTCTTTTGTCGGCATGGAGCGCTCGGCGCTGCACCGCAAGCTCAAGTCGCTGGGGGTGGTGACCTCCAACAAGGCAGGCGCCCGGGTGGCGCATGTGGAAACCGAAGAGGAACAGGCCTGATCAGAGGCCGCCGGTGCGCCCGGGAAGACCGGGCGCAGGCGGGATCAGAACAGGTCCTGGCGGATCGGATTCATCGCGAAATGGATCTGAGCGGCCAGCTGAAGCCGGCTGATCGGATCCTCGGGAACGATGGCGGGCAGGCCTGCCTCCCGCGCCAAATTCTCCAGCTGCATGCGGGATGCCGGGCCGAACTGCCCGTCGATGGAAATGCCGGAACCCAGCTGGCGCAGGATGTACTGCGTGCCAGCGTCCACGTCCTGCTCAGACATGCCCGACAGCAGCTCGCGCGCGGCGGCGCGGGCATCCCGGTCATTCAGCGCCATCGCCTTGCCGGCCCGTGCAGCGGCGGCATGGGCGGGAACCCGGTCTGAAAGCCTGTTCAGGGCAACCCAGGCGCCATTGGCACCGCCCCAGGCATCGCCGCGCGACAGCCCCATGTCATACCATTCCAGCGCCTCGGCCTCATCTCTGCCGGGCAGGTCGCCGCCCATGATCATCCGGCCGATCTCTCCCGGGGCGTGCGGGTGGCCGAGCTGCGCGGCCTCGGCAAACAGCGCCCGGGCTTTTTCCTTGTCGACCGGCTTGCCCGCACCGCCATCGCGGTAGACATAGCCGAGGTTGGCGGTGCCGTAGATGTCGCCGCGGCCCGCGGAGGCTTCCAGGTAGGACAGCCCGCGAGCCGGCTGGGCCAGCTCATCGCCGCTCCACAGGAAGAACACGCCCAGCTCATTCATCGAATAAGTATGGCCCAGCTCCACCGCGCGGCTCAGCAGGTCGAAGCCGCGCTGCTTTTCCTCGGGCGTGCTGCTCTTGCGCAATAGACGCTTGCCGCGGGCGTGCATCGAGAAAGGGTCGCCTGCCTCGATCCCCTTGTCCCACAAGTCAAAGGCCTTGTCCGGGTTGTAGGGGATCGGCACGGTTTCGCGGTCGACATTCGGGGTGACATGCAGATAGGCCACCGCATTATAGGCGCGGACATGGCCCAGTTCGGCAGCTTTTTCAAAGGCTTCATAGGCTTCGATCAGGCGGCCCTGGCCCTGCAGCGCGCGGCCCAGCTGGTAATGCAGCCGGCCCAGTTCCGGCGCGGCCTGCACCGCCTCGCGGCAGGCGGCTTCTGCCGCCTTGAGGTCAATTTCATTGGGGTAGCGGTAGAGGCCAACCCCCTGGAGATCCAGCAGATCCCCGGCTTCGAGGTCGCACTGGCGGGCAATCATTTCCAGGTTCACGGTCACGTCGCGCACCGCGCCCGCCTGCGCCAGCCGCAGGACCATCCGGTCCTTGCGCACCTGGCCGCCGTCCTGCCGCGCGGGCAGTTCCGCCAGTTTGGGCGCATAGCTGAGGCTGAGCGCGCTGCCGTCCCCCGATTGCAGCGAAGTCACACCGGAGGAGGGGGATTCCACTATCGTCACCGTGGTGCCGGCCCGGACATAGGGGCTGATTTCCGGCGCCAGTTCCAGCGAGCGGCCGAGCGGGATCTGCACCGACAGCTGATCCGGCAGCTGGTCCAGGCTGGCCGGTGCGGTTTCGGGTTCTGCCTTGGCGATGTTCAACGACCGTTCCGCCGGGCGCAGGTAGATCTTCTGCATCAGCGTCGAGCTTTCCCAGGGCACCTGGGTGTTGCCGGTTGCGCTGTAGACATCGCCGCGGATCGCAGCGAGCACCGTCATCGCGTCCTCATCCGGGCGGTCGGGGAAGTGGCGCACGACAGAGGCGGTGTAGGGGCTGTTGCCGCCCGGCTCGCCATCCAGCGCGGTTGCGCCGGGGGAGGTCGAGAAGGCGACCAGCGTGTTCAAGGGCGGGCGGAACACGTCGAAGCCCTCGCGGGCCTCATAGAGCTGGGCCCCGACCTCGGCGTTGAGCTTGACGTTGGGCACCGGATTGTCGCGGCAGGAATCCAGCATCAGGATCTGGCTGCCCGCCTTGCCGCCGAGAATGGCTGATATCCGGTCCAAGGTGACCGACTGGAAGGGAAGGTCGTGAATGCCCGACAGCTCCGCATCGCTGGTCAGCAGGTAGTTGCGCCGGCCCAGCTGGATACCGTGGCCCGCGTAGTAAAAGAACACCTGGCTGCCGTCTCGGATGTTGAGGGCGGCCTGGCGCAGCAGCGCCTCAAACCCGCGCTTGTCCAGGTCATAGCCTTCAAAGACGGTATAGCCAAAGGACCTGAGCATCTGCGCCATCGCCTTGGCGTCATTGCGGGTATTGGTCAGGTCGGTGACGTGGTCATAGTCCTGGATGCCGATCACGATGGCGGTTTCGGGTGCAGCCGATCCTTCGCTGGCTTCATAGGCGGCCTGTAAGGGGGCCGCGGGCAGCAGCGCTGTGCAGGCCAAAACCGTGGCTGCGGGGGAGAGAGGTCTGGAAGGCAGGGCTGTCATGGCGCTGTCCGGGGTTAACCCCAGCCTCCGCCGCCTCCGGAGCCGCCGCCTCCGCCGCCAGCACCTCCGCCGCCTCCGCCGCCTCCGCCTCCGCCGCCTCCGGCTCCAGCACCGCCGCCGCCGGGCGGCCCGACCGGTTCAGGTGCCGGGGCGGGCGCTTGTGCCGGAGCGGGTGCCGGAGCCGGGGCGCGGTATGTCGTGGGAGCGCTGTATGTCGCGGGGGCAGGCGCCGGAGCGGTTGTGGAAGTCGGGGGCGGGGCAATGGGCGCTGTCGGCTCGCAGGCTGCTGTGACAGCGGCCAAGGGCAGCGCGGCAAACAGGAAATGCATCCGCATCGGGTACCTTTCTCTTTGAAAATACTGGTCAACAAACAATCCGGTAAACAGCTTACTTGATCCGGCGCTGCAAATCAAAGTTAACCCGCGGGCGTTCCCCTGCCATAACCCGGGCCGGGGCTGCAGGCTCAGCCGCGGGGACGAATGATGACGCTGCCATCCCGGTTGCGCTGCGCGCATGCGGCCTCGGTCAACGGTGCCAGCCGCGGACCCGGCGCGGCCGCCGCATTGCGCTGGGTGCAGCGTTTCAGGGCGATCTGCTGATAGCCCTTGGCGGCCATGCAGGATTTTTCAAGCCGCCGGCGCAGCGGCTTGTTCACATCCACAGTGTAGATGCCGCCGTCAACCCAATAGCCGGGGTGGTAATAGCAGTCGCCGCCATGGCAGACCTTGCGGCCAGGGTAGAAGACGGGCGGGCGCTGGCGGATTTCATTGGCAACCGGCGCGTCTTTCAGTGCCTGGGTCTGGCAGCGGAGTTCATCCGACTGCAGGCGGGCCACTTCCGCGCCCTGCCTGTAGTAGACCGGTACCGGACCGCAGGCTGCCGTGCCCAGCAGCAGGGCAAGGCCCGCCAGGATCATGAGATCGCCGCGCATAAGGAAAGAATGGCTGCAATCAGAGGAAGTTACAATTAAATTGACCGTGAAAGCGGGTTCTGTCATTCACTTCGGGCGAAACTCCGCCCGAACATCCGTCAAGGGATACGCATATGAAGGTCATTATCTGCGGCGCGGGCCAGGTCGGCTGGCAGATCGCCCGGCACCTGTCCGGCGAGCACAATGACGTGACGGTTGTTGACAACAACGCAGAGCTGGTGCGCCGGGCCACCGATACGCTGGACGTGCAGGGGATTCACGGCTTCGCCTCCTACCCGGACGTGCTGGAGCGGGCCGGGGCGCGGGACGCCGACATGATCATTGCCGCCACCCACTCGGACGAGGTCAACATGGTGACCTGCCAGGTGGCGCATTCGGTGTTCAAGGTGCAGCGCAAGATCGCCCGCCTGCGGGCCAAAAGCTATCTGACCGCAATCTATTCCGACCTCTATCAGCGCGAGCATCTGCCGATCGACGTGGTGATCAGCCCGGAGCGCGAGGTGGCGGCGGCGGCGATGCAGCGGCTGTCGGCGCCGGCGGCCTTTGATACCGAGACCTTCATGGGCGGGATGGCGCAGCTTCTGGGCATCCAGATCGACGCCGATTGCCCGGTGGTGAACACGCCGCTGCGGCAGCTGACAGACCTGTTCTCGACACTGCGGGCGATTGTGGTCGGGGTGCGCCGCGACGGCACCCTGTTTGCGCCGGAGCCGGGCGATCAGCTGTTTGTCGGCGACAGCTGCTATGTGTTCTGCCACGTGGATGACGTGCCCCGCACCATCGAAGTGTTCGGCAAGCACGAGAAACGCCAGGACCGGGTGGTCGTGGTCGGCGGCGGCAATGTGGGGCTGGAGGTGGCCAAGGCGCTGGAGAGCAGCACCGCGCGGATCCGCGCCAAGGTGATCGAACGCGACCGCAAATGCGCGGAACGGGCGGCGGAAGAGCTGGAGCGCACCATCGTGCTGAACGGCGACGGCCTGGACCGGTCGCTGATGATCGAGGCGGGCATCGACAAGGCGGATGCGATGCTGGCGGTCACCGATGACGACAAGACCAATATGCTGGCCGCAGTGCGAGCCAAGGCCGAGGGCTGCCCGCTGGCGATTGCGCTGATCAACGACCCGACCCTGGTGCCGCTGCTGCCGCACCTCGGGATCGACGCCTATATCAACCCGCGCTCCACCACCGTGAGCTCGATCCTGCGCCACATCCGTTACGGCCGGGTGCGGCAGGTCTACTCGCTGGGGGATGCCGAGGCTGAGATGATCGAGGCGGAGGTGCTGTCCACGTCGCCGATCACCGGGCAGATGATCCGGGAAACGGACTTCCCCGAAGGCGTTCTGGTTGGCGGGGTGCTGAAGAACGGCGAAATGCTGCGCCCTTCGGGGGAGTTGCGGATCGAGGAGGGCGATGTGATCGCTCTGTTTGCGATGGCGGATGACGTGCCGGAGGTCGAACGCCTGCTGCAGGTGTCGATCGACTATTTCTAAGATGCGCCGCCCGGTCCAAGCCCCCATCGGCGTGCTGCGCCTGCCGCTGTTCCTGCTGATCTGGGGCATTGCCTCTTTGGCGATGTGGCTGCCGGCCGTGCACGCGCTGGTGCTGGATGACCACCATACATCGCGCAGCTTCTTCTATGCCGGACTTGCCGGGCTGATCGTGGTGGTGCTGATCGCCCTGTCGATGGGCAGCCGGGTGCCGCGCTACGGGATGCCCGGGCAGCTCTTGTCGCTGCTGGCGACTTTCACCGTGCTGCCGCTGTTCCTGGCAGTGCCGGTGCAGGATGCGCTGGTCACCACCCGCTACCTGAATGCCTATTTCGACATGGTCAGCGCCGTTACCACCACCGGCGCCGATATCTGGGCCGATCCGGCGCGGCTGCCGCCGAGCGTGCATCTGTGGCGGGCCATTGTCGGCTGGCTGGGCGGACTGCTGATGTGGATTGCCGCCTCGGCGGTGCTGGCGCCGATGTCGCTTGGCGGGTTCGAAGTCACCACCAAGGGCGAGCCCGGCGGCGGCACCACGGCGCCCGCGCATATGGAGAAGGCCGATCCGCGCCGCCAGCTGGTGCTGGTCACCAGCACGCTGGCGCCGGTCTATGCGGGGCTGACCCTGGTTCTGTGGCTGCTGCTGATGATCACCGGCGAGCAGGCGCTGGCGGGGCTGAGCCACGCGATGTCAGTGATGGCGACCTCGGGCATCTCCGCAACCGGCGGGGTCGAGAATGCCGCCAGCGGCATTGCCGGCGAGATGGTGATGTTCCTGTTCATGTTCTTTGCCCTGTCCCGGCTGACCTTTTCCAGCGACACGGTGACGGCCGGCCAGGGGCGGCTGGACAAGGATCCGGAGTTCCGTACCGGGCTGCTGATCGTCTTTGGCGTGCCGCTGCTCCTGTTCCTGCGCCATTGGGTGGCCGCCTATGAGGTCGACGCCGGCGAGGACCTGCTGCAGGCACTGCACGCGCTGTGGGGGACGCTGTTCACGGTGATGTCCTTCCTGTCGACCACCGGCTTTGAAAGCGTACACTGGGAGGCCGCGCGCGCCTGGTCGGGGCTTGAAACTCCCGGTATGATCCTGCTGGGGCTGGCGGTATTCGGCGGCGGTGTCGCCACCACGGCCGGCGGGGTCAAGCTGCTGCGGGTCTATGCGCTCTATCTCAATGGACTGCGTGAGATGGAGCGGCTGGTGCACCCCAGCTCCGTCAGCGGCGAAGGCGACCGCACTAAGCGTTTGCAGAAGAACGGCGCCTTTGTGGCCTGGGTGTTCTTCATGCTGTTTGCCCTGTCGCTGGCCCTGATCAGCACCGCGCTGGCGGCGGTCGGCAACGGCTTCGAGCAGTCGATCGTGCTGGCGATTGCCTCGCTTTCAACCACCGGGCCGCTGACCGAAACGGCCGCAAGCCAGCCGATTGTTCTGGGCCTGCTGACCACCCCGGCCAAGCTGATCCTGTGCGTCGCAATGGTGCTGGGGCGGCTGGAGACACTGGCCTTCATCGCGCTGCTGTCGCCCAACCTGTGGCGCAGCTGACTGCGGCTTGCCGGTAAGACGTGTTTTTCGGGTGGAAACTTATTTTTTCTCCGTTCATAGTAGTTTTTAACGTGCGTGCTGGTCCGCAGCACGCGGCAAGAACAAAGGCGAGATAATAAAAAATGGCTTCGGACAGACAGAATCTTCAGGATGCCTTCCTGAATCACGTTCGCAAAACCAAGGTTCCGGTTACAATCTTTCTGATCAACGGGGTCAAGCTGCAGGGTGTAATCACCTGGTTCGACAATTTCTGCGTGCTGCTGCGCCGCGACGGACAGTCGCAGCTGGTCTACAAACACGCGATTTCGACCATCATGCCGGCCCAGCCGATCAGTCTCTATGAGGGTGAAGACTCCAATTGATGGAGCATGAAAGGAAGCGCACCCGTGCCTGGGTGCTGCATCCGGAAATCAAATCCGACAGCGGGCGCCGCGACGCAGCCCCCGCGCTTGAAGAGGCCGTTGCGCTGGCGGCGGCCTTGCCCGATCTCGACGTGATCGGCTCCAACGTGGTGCGCCTGCCCAAGGCGCATGCGGGGATGCTGTTCGGTTCCGGCAAGATCGAGGAGCTGGCAGGCATCCTGAAGGCAAGTGAAATTGAGCTGGTCCTGATTGACGGGCCGGTGTCCCCCGTGCAGCAGCGAAACCTGGAAAAGGCCTGGAAGGTCAAGATCCTGGACCGTACCGGGCTGATCCTGGAGATCTTCTCGGACCGCGCGGCGACGCGTGAAGGCGTGCTGCAGGTCGAAATGGCTGCGCTCAGCTATCAGCGGACGCGGCTGGTGCGGGCCTGGACGCACCTGGAACGCCAGCGCGGCGGCCTGGGATTTGTCGGCGGACCCGGCGAAACCCAGATCGAGGCCGACCGGCGCGCCATCGACGACCAGCTGGTGCGCCTGCGCCGCCAGCTCGACAAGGTGGTGAAGACCCGGACCCTGCACCGTGCCTCGCGCGCCAAGGTGCCGTATCCGATCGTGGCGCTGGTGGGCTACACCAACGCTGGCAAGTCCACGTTGTTCAACCGGCTGACGGGCGCTGAGGTGATGGCCAAGGACATGCTCTTTGCCACCCTGGATCCGACGATGCGCCGGGTAGAGATCCCGGACGGGCCGGAGATCATTCTGTCCGATACCGTGGGCTTCATCTCCAACCTGCCGACCGAACTGGTTGCCGCCTTCCGCGCCACGCTGGAAGAGGTGCTGGCCGCGGATGTGATCCTGCATGTGCGCGACATCAGCCATGAGGAAAGCGAGCAGCAGGCCGAAGACGTTGAGACAATCCTGGCCTCACTGGGGGTGGATGAAAACCGCGCCCGGATCGAGGTCTGGAACAAGCTCGACCAGCTGCCGGAGGAAGAGGCCGAGGCCTGCCGCCAGCGTGCTGAACGCGAGGACGGCATACATGCGATCTCGGCCCTGACCGGAGAGGGGCTGGAGCGTCTGCTGGCGGATATCGCCGAGAAGCTGCAGGGCGTGCGGCATGAGGAGCTTTTGAGCCTCAGCTTTGCCCAGGGCAAGCAGCGCGCCTGGCTGTTCAAGGAAGACCTCGTTCAGCGTGAGGAGCAGACTGAGAGCGGCTTTGACATCACCGTGCTGTGGACAGAGCGGCAGAAGTCCAAGTTCCAGAAACTGTAGCTTCCAGTCATCGGTACCAAGGAAAACGGGCGCAGACGCGCCCGTTTTTTATTGCCGTTTATTGCCGCGGTGTAATGCGGGTGACACCGACCGCGGCGGCGCGGGCCAGCTCTTCGTCCAGCGACATCGGGATGTATTCGCCACGGCGCCAGAGCTGGGCCATGTCGTCGTAATAGCGCGACAGCGGGTGGCCGGACTGGCCGGTGGAGGTGATGAAGACCGAGCTGTCCGGGTCAGCAAAATCATAAACCCCGCGGTAGCCGGCGGAGTGGACGTTGTGGAACGGATCCGGATCCTTGCCCGAGCTTTTGCCGCGCTGCAGAGTGTTGTCGCTGCCGCTGGTGGACTGGCGGATGTTCACGAAATAGCGCAGCAGCGGCACGTCGCCCAGTACCGCATGGTCCTGCGTGGCCTGATGGGCATCGCCCCAGCGCAGCGATTCCAGGGCGCTGCCATAGCGCTCTTCGATCCAGATCAGCGCATCGTCCAGCGCCAGCCGGGCCATGTCGGTGCAGCTTTCCCGGGGCGCGCTCTGGTGGACATCGCACCAGGCGGAGGCGCCATCCACATCGCGGTAGACCCGCTCGATGAACAGGGGCTCCACATGGCGGAAGGATTTGGCCACCGGTCCCAGCTCATCAGTGATCAGCCGGGCTTGCAGCGCCCGCACCCAGGCGGCGTAGATCAGCGGCTCCGGCAGGTGCTCGTTCATCTCGCCATTCCACTCCGACAGCAGTGTCAGGGCAATCTGGCGCTGGCGCTCGCGGGTGCCGGACGGGGCGGCCTCACCGGTGAACCACAGGTCGGCGCCAATGAGCGGCAGGAGGGTGCGGGCGGTGTAGGAGACGGTGTCCAGCTGCGCTTCGATAAAGCTGTCGCGGGTGTGCACCTCGCGGTTTTGCATCAGTTTTTGCCAGCGGTGGATGCGCTGGGTGTCGCCCCAGTCAAAGGAGACGTGGGCCGGGAAGGAACGGTCGAGGATCTTGTTGTTGGTATTGCCCAGGATGCCGCCGGCGGGGCGGATGAATTCCGGGTTATCCGCATAAGGCGCGCGGCCCTGCCAGCGGTTTTCCGGGTGCCAGCCCTGGCTGGGCATGCGGCCCTTGCTTTGGTGTCCGGGATCGCGTGCGGGGAAGGCGCCGACGGTCTTGAGCGCGATGGTGTCCCTGTCTGTCAGCGTCAGATTCTGGGAGGGAGCGATGAAATCCTCGCCGGCGACGATGGCCTCCTGTACCGAGGTGCTGCGCATCAGGTTGATGGCCGCGCTCATCGAGGTGTCCCTGGGGCTGAGCACGGTCCAGCTGAGCGACACGACGTGGCCGGGCGGGGTGATCTCCGCCAGATTAAAGATGGAGCCGGGCAGGACCGGACCATTGTCGGTCCAGCGCAGGGTCAGGGTGACCGGCGCCTCGTCCTTGATCCTGATGATCGACGGGCGGGTGATGAATTCCTTGTAGCCGTCAATGCTCAGATATTCCTGCGGGTTTTCCGGGTTCAGTTTCTCGATGAACAGATCCTGATCGTCGAGGTAAGAAGAGGTGACACCCCAGCCCAGGGTCTCGGACCGCCCGGTAATCACGGCCGGAATGCCCGGGATAGTACCGCCGATCACGCCGCCGGTGCCCAGCTCCAGCCGCGCCAGGTACCAGACGCCGGGGGCGCTGAGGCCCAGGTGCGGGTCATTGGCCAGAAGCGTACCGCCTGCGGCTGAGCGGTTGGGGGCGGCAGCCCAGGCGTTGGAGGCCCCGGCCAGCCCGCGCGGCGCAACCGGGAACAGCAGGCTGTCTTCTTCGGTGCTCTCCACGGAGGCAAAGTGACGGGCACCGGGCACAAGATCGGCGTATTCGGGCAGCGCAGTCAGGCCAGCACCCGGTGCATCCGGCAGGATATCCTTGATCCGGGTTTCATCATTCAGCGCCAGCGAGGTGCGGGCGCGCAGGATTTCCTCCCGCATGTGGCCGGACAACTGCAGCGCCATCAGTTTCATGATGGCGATGCTGTCGGCGGGCTGCCACGGGGCCACAGGCATGTTGAACAGGAACATTTCCGGCGCGCCGCGGCCAAGCGCGTTTTCGTTGATCTCCAGCAGGCGGGCGTTGACGCCGGCGGCATAGGCATTGAGCGCCGCCATTGCTTCGGGCGATTGCACCTCCACCGATTGCTGCGCCAGCCGGTAAATGTCCAGGCGCCGCAGGTAGGTGTCGGTTTCCACCGTGCGGGTACCAAAGATCTCCGACAGGCGGCCCTGGGCGGTGCGGCGCATCACCGCCATCTGCCACAACCGGTCCTGGGCGTGGGCGTAGCCGAGGCCGAAATAGACATCCTCGTCGCTGGCCCCGAAGCTGCCGAAGATATGCGGCACATTGGCGTTGTCGCGGACAACCTCGACCGGTGAGGACAGGCCGGGCAGGGCCAGTTCCTTGTCATACTCGGGCAGCGACTGCGAGGCGAGGTAGTAGATCAGCAGGGTGGCCAGAACGCTCAGCAGAATCAGCCCTGCAGCAATGCGCAGAAGCCAGCGGAAGAGATGTCCCATCAGCGGTTGTTTCCCATTGGGTTTTTGTCATTTCCACCGGCCGGCAGATTGCGCCCTGCGGCGGCGGTGGTAGGGTTGGCGACAACATATGCGAAGACAGATCAAGGGAAAAGCAGATGGCAAAAATCGCGTTTCTGGGGCTCGGCGTCATGGGCTATCCGATGGCCGGGCACCTGCAGGCCGCGGGCCACGAGGTCACCGTCTACAACCGCACCGAAGCCAAGGCCAAGGCCTGGGCCAAGCAGCATGGCGGCCATTTCGCCGCCACCCCGCGTGCAGCGGCTGCCGGGGCGGAGTTTGTGATGGCCTGCGTCGGGAATGATGACGACCTGCGCTCGGTCTGCCTGGGTGCGGATGGCGCGTTCGCCGGTATGGCCAAGGGCGCGGTGTTCGTCGACCACACCACAGTGTCTGCCAAGGTGACGCGCGAGTTGTATGCGGCGGCGCAGGAGCAGGGGATCTCATTTGTCGATGCTCCGATCTCGGGCGGCCAGGCCGGGGCGGAGAACGGGGTTCTGTCGGTGATGTGCGGCGGCGATGAAGATGCCTATGGCAAGGCGGAGCCGGTCATCGGTGCCTATGCCCGCATCTGCCGCCGGATTGGCGAAAGCGGTGCCGGGCAGATGACCAAGATGTGCAACCAGATCGCTATCGCGGGCCTCGTGCAGGGGCTGAGCGAGGCGCTGCATTTCGCCGAGAAGGCCGGGCTGGACGGGCGTGCGGTGGTGGAAGTGATCAGCCAGGGCGCGGCGGGCAGCTGGCAGATGGCCAACCGCTATGAAACGATGCTGGACGATCATTTCGAGCACGGGTTTGCGGTCGACTGGATGCGCAAGGATCTGGGTATCTGCTTGGACGCTGCGGATGAAACCGGTGCCAGCCTGCCGGTCACCGCGCTGGTCGATCAGTTCTACAAGGACGTGCAGAAAATGGGCGGCGGCCGCTGGGATACCTCGTCGCTGTTCAAGCGGCTGCGCAATCTGGGCTAAGCGGAAATGAAAATGGCCTTTCCGGTTGGAAAGGCCATGCCTCCGGCGGGGATATTTCCGGCCAGATGAAGAGGCGGACCCTTCCGCCGCCGCTGCATTCGCTCAGGGGATGATGCGGGTGTATTTGGTGCCTTCCAGGGTGGCACCCACACGCAGGCCAGCCTGGGCAAAGACCACGGCCAGCACCGGCGACGTCAGGGTGTTGGTGTCGGCGCTCAGCGCGTTGCCTTCGTCCTTGATCACATATTCCACATCGGCGCCTGCCGCCCAGCCGGAGGAGCGGCGGAAGCCGGCCAGCGCGTCCTGGGTCATGAAGAACAGCACATGGGCGTACTGCTGGGCGCCGATCTGCAGGCCCGCGTTGCCCTTGTAGGTGGAATAGTAGTCCACCGTCACACCGTTGATCCGCAGCGCGCCGCGGCCATAGGCACCGCCGAAGACAAAGCCGGCCTCGGTGACGAGCGGCATCACCAGCATGCCGGTGGCCTTTTCGGCCAGGGTGCGGGTGTTGGGGTACTGGCTGTACATCTGGTTCAGCGTCGAGTCGACGCGGGCATCGATCGTGGCGGCGTTGCTGTTGCCAACGCCATTGCCGCAGGCGGCGGTGACGCCGGCACCGGCCAGGGCAGCCAGGGCAAAGCCGCGGCGGGTCATGCGGGAGGAGGAAAAACTGCTCATTTCTCAGGGGCCTGTAATAATTTGCTGCAAGGCCGGTTTGCTCCGGCTCTGGGGCTTTGTATACGCGGAAAACCGCTGCCTGTCATCTGCTGCAACACGCGTATTGGCGGCTTCCCGCTGAAGTGCGCGGGACCGGTCCGGCGCGCGGCGTCAGCCGTTCAGCAGCCGGGCGGCGGCAGGCGCGAAATAGGTCAGCACGCCATTGCAGCCGGAACGCTTGAAGGCCATCAGGCTTTCCATCATCACCTTTTCGCCGTCGACCCAGCCGTTCTGGGCGGCGGCCTGGATCATCGCGTATTCGCCGGACACCTGGTAGGCATAGGTCGGCACGCCAAAAGCGGATTTCACGCGGTGGCAGATGTCCAAATAGGCGATGCCCGGCTTGACCATCACCATATCTGCGCCTTCCTGCAGGTCGCGCTCGATCAGCCGCAGCGCTTCATCGCTGTTGGCCGGATCCATCTGATAGGTCTTCTTGTCGCCCTTCAGCGCACCGGAGGCACCGACCGCATCGCGGAACGGCCCGTAGTAGGCGGAGGCGTATTTGGCCGAGTAGGACAGGATTGCCACATTGTGGTGGCCTGCCTTTTCCAAGGCGCCGCGCATGGCGCCGATGCGGCCGTCCATCATGTCGGACGGGCCGATGATGTCGGCGCCTGCCTCGGCTTGCGCGAGCGTCATCTTGACCAGCGCCTCGACGGTGGCGTCATTGACGATCTCACCGTCCACCACATAGCCGTCGTGGCCGTTGATGTTATAGGGGTCCAGCGCCACGTCGGTCATCACCGCAATGTCCGGTGCCGCATCCTTGATCGCGCGGATGGCGCGGTTGGTCAGATTGTCCGGGTTCCAGGCCTCGGCGCAGTCTTCAGTCTTGAGCGATGCATCCGTGTAGGGAAACAGGCAGATCGCGGGGATCCCCAGCGCCTGCGCTTCGACCGCGGCTTCGGCGATCCTGTCCACCGAGCGGCGGACCACGCCGGGCATGGAGGCAACAGGCTCTTCAACGCCTTCGCCATCGCGGACAAACACCGGCCAGATGAAATCGGCGGGGGTCAGGGTGTTCTCCCGGACCAGATCACGGATGGCCTGGCTGGAGCGGGTGCGGCGCAGGCGGGCGGCGGGAAAGGGCGCGACGGTGGGCTTCATGGCGGTCTCTCGTTTTGGCTGGCCCATGGGTGGCATGGAAGCTGCCCCGGGAACAAGAGGCACATTCGCCGCGGCGGAAAACTTGTGCGTCCTGCGGGGCTTGCCTGCGCGCGCTTCCCGGTTGATATAGGTCCGGTTGAAGAAATTCCGGCCCGGAGATCTGCGGGCGCAAGATGGGGGCTGGCGTGGATCTGCTGCATATTATCTATGAGATGATTGAGCTGCGGTCATTCTCCAACCTGTGGTACTGGATATCGCTGGCGGTGCTGTGGTCTTCGGCCAGTCATTGGATCCTGGGGGTTCCTTACGACATGGTCTACCGGGCGCAGCGCAAGGGCGGCCAGGCGGAACAGGATCTGGAAGACATCGCCCGGGTCAATGTGAACCGGATGCTGTATATCGCCGAGGTCTCCGGCCCTTGGCTGGTGGCGCTGTCGTGCTTCGTGTTGTCCGGTCTCGCAATGCTGGGATTTGTCTATTTGCTGGAAATTGCTCAGGCGGTGTTCCTGCTGGCCTTCCCGATGGCGGTGGTCGGTGTGATCAGCTATTTCACCGCCCGCCGGATCGCACGGGAAGGGGCCAAGGGTGAGGAACTGCGCAAGCGCCTGGCCTTCTGCCGCCTGTATGTTCAGTTCGTAGGCGTGATATCGATTGTGGTCACCGCGTTCTGGGGCATGTATCAGAACCTGTCGATCGGAGCTTTGTGACAGGCGGTCAGGGCAACCGCCAGACCGGCGCCCCGGGTGGATTTCAGGAAAGGATAACGCATGGCACAGCGTGCAATCACCATGGGCGGCGCGCCCGAAGGCTTTGATGCCCGGCTGATCCTGAAGGAAGTCGAAGCATCCGGCGCGCCGGTGCTGCATGTGGCACGCGATGACAAGCGGATGGAGGCGATGCGGGCCGCATTGGCCTTCTTTGCGCCGGACATGCCGGTGTTTGTGTTCCCGGGCTGGGACTGCCTGCCGTATGACCGGGTATCGCCCAACGCGGATATCTCGGCCGCGCGGATGGCAACTTTGGCAGCGCTGGTGCATCAGATGCCCAGGCAATTCGTGCTGCTGACCACCCTTAATGCCGCCAGCCAGCGGGTGCCTGCGCGCGAGGTGCTGCGCGAGGCCGCCTTCACCGCCCGCGTTGATCAGCGGATTGATGAAGACGCGCTGCGCAACTTTCTGGTGCGTATGGGGTTCACCCAAAGCCCCACGGTGATGGAGCCGGGCGACTATGCGATCCGCGGAGGTATCATTGACATCTTCCCGCCCGGCGAAAGCGGCCCGGTGCGGCTGGACCTGTTCGGCGATGTGCTGGACGGCGCGCGGCGGTTCGACCCGGCCACCCAGCGCACGACGGAAAGGTTGGAGGTGGTGGAACTGGCACCGGTCTCCGAGGTGATCCTGGATGAGGCGGCGATAACCCGGTTCCGCCAGAATTACCGGATCGAATTCGGGGCCGCCGGGACCGACGATCCGCTGTATGAAGCGGTCAGCGCGGGGCGCAAGCATCAGGGGATCGAGCACTGGCTGCCGTTTTTCCACGAGAAGCTGGAAACCCTGTTCGACTACCTGCCGCAGGCGGTGGTGACGCTGGATGACCAGGTGACGCCGGCGCGGCTGGCGCGCTGGGAGACCATCGAGGACCAGTACCAGACCCGCAAGCACGCGATGGCGCAGAAGGGGCGGATCGATACGGTCTATAAGCCCACGCCGCCCGGGCTGCTGTATCTGGACGATGCCGCCTGGGAGGCGGCTGTCTCTGGCCTGCGCGTGGTGCAGTTTCATCCGCTGCCGCAGGCCTCCGGTCCTGGCGTCGTGGATGCCGGGGGGCGTATCGGGCGCAATTTTGCACCTGAGCGGCAGCAGGAAAATATCAGCCTTTTCGGTGCTTTGTCTGCGCATATTAAAGAAAGGATGCAGGAAGGGCC
The DNA here is from genome assembly GCF_049056525.1 of Leisingera coralii. Classification (NCBI taxonomy): domain Bacteria; kingdom Pseudomonadati; phylum Pseudomonadota; class Alphaproteobacteria; order Rhodobacterales; family Roseobacteraceae; genus Leisingera; species Leisingera coralii. The sequence continues at coordinate 123,204 of NZ_JBHUPT010000034.1, forward strand.
GGTTCTTGTCGCTTCCTACTCCGAAGGCGCACGCGAGCGGTTGTCGGGGCTGATCGAGGACGAGGGTTTGGCCGAAGCGATCCCGGTTATGGATGGCACCCGTATCGGCAAGTCCGGCCTGCATCTGGCGGTCTGGGCGCTGGAGCACGGGTTTGAGGCACCAGGTTTGACGGTGATCTCGGAGCAGGACGTGCTGGGCGACCGGCTGATCCGGGCACCGAAGAAACGCCGCAAGGCGGAGAATTTCCTGACCGAGACCCAATCGCTCAGCCCCGGTGATCTGGTGGTGCATGTTGATCACGGTATCGGCCGCTACAAGGGGCTGGAAGTAGTGACCGCGGCGGGTGCCGCGCATGAATGCATCCTGCTGGAATACGCCGAAGCTGCAAAGCTATACCTGCCCGTCGAGAATATCGAACTGCTGTCCAAATACGGCCACGAAGAGGGCCTTCTGGACCGGCTCGGCGGCGGCGCCTGGCAGGCCAAGAAAGCCAAGCTGAAGGAACGCATCCGCGAGATGGCGGACAAGCTGATCCGCATCGCCGCCGAGCGCGCCCTGCGCAAGGCGCCGGTGATGGATCCGCCGCCGCACGCCTGGGAGGAGTTCTCGGCCCGTTTCCCCTATCAGGAAACCGACGACCAGCTACGCGCCATCGAGGATGTGATGGAGGATCTTCACTCGGGCCAGCCGATGGACCGGCTGATCTGCGGCGACGTCGGCTTTGGCAAGACCGAGGTGGCGATGCGAGCGGCCTTTGTGGCGGCAATGTCCGGGCTGCAGGTCGCGGTCGTGGCGCCCACCACGCTGCTGGCCCGCCAGCACGCCGCGTCCTTCAAGGAGCGGTTCCGCGGTTTCCCGCTGGAAGTCAGGCAGTTGTCGCGCTTTGTGACCTCAAAGGAGGCCAGCAAGACCCGGGAGGGGTTGGCCAAGGGCACGGTCGATATCGTCATCGGCACCCACGCGGTGCTGGCCAAGAACATCAAGTTCCAGAACCTCGGCCTATTGATCATCGACGAGGAACAGCACTTTGGTGTTGCCCACAAGGAGCGGCTGAAGCAGCTGCGCAGCGACATCCACGTGCTGACGCTGACAGCCACGCCGATCCCGCGGACGCTGCAGCTCAGCCTGACCGGTGTGCGGGACCTGTCGATCATCGGCACGCCCCCGGTTGACCGGCTGGCGATCCGGACATACGTCAGCGAGTTCGACAGCGTCACCATCCGCGAGGCATTGCTGCGCGAGCATTACCGCGGCGGTCAGAGCTTCTATGTTGTGCCGCGGATCACCGACCTGCCGGAGGTCGAGGAGTTCCTGAAGGCGCAGCTGCCTGAGCTGACTTACGTCGTAGCGCACGGCCAAATGGCGGCGGGAGAGCTCGACGACCGGATGAACGCCTTCTATGACGGCAAATACGATGTGCTGCTTGCGACGACGATTGTGGAAAGCGGGCTGGATATCCCGACCGCCAACACCATGGTGGTGCACCGCGCCGACATGTTCGGCCTGTCGCAGCTCTATCAGATACGGGGTCGTGTAGGACGCTCCAAGACACGCGCGTATGCTTACCTCACCACCAAGCCGCGCCAGAGGCTGACCCCGGCGGCAGAGAAGCGTTTGCGGGTTCTGGGTTCGCTCGATACGCTCGGTGCGGGCTTTACCTTGGCCTCGCAAGACCTTGATATTAGGGGCGCGGGCAACCTCCTGGGCGAGGAGCAGTCCGGCCAGATGCGCGATGTGGGGTATGAGCTTTACCAGTCGATGCTGGAGGAGGCGATTGCCAAGATCAAGGCGGGTGAGATGGAGGGTCTGTCGGATGCCGACGACCAATGGGCGCCGCAGATCAACCTAGGCGTTCCGGTGCTGATCCCCGAAGACTATGTTCCGGATCTGGACGTGCGCCTGGGCCTTTACCGCCGCCTGTCGTCGCTGTCGACCAAGGTGGAGCTGGAAGGCTTTGCCGCGGAGCTGATCGACCGTTTCGGCAAGCTGCCCAAGGAAGTGAACACGCTGATGCTGGTGGTGCGGATCAAGGCGATGTGCAAGCGTGCGGGCATTGCCAAGATGGATGGCGGCCCGAAAGGCGCGACGATCCAGTTCCACAACGACAAATTCGCCTCGCCGCAGGGGCTGGTGGAATTCATCCAAGGCCAGAACGGTCTGGCCAAGGTGAAGGACAACAAGATCGTTGTGCGCCGCGACTGGAAGAAAGACGCCGACAAGATCAAGGGCGCCTTTGCCATTGCCCGCGACCTGGCAGAGAAAGTTGTGGCCGAGAAAAAGAAAGCCAAGGCCGGGTAAGAGGGCGCCAAGGAAATTCGAATTTCCTTGGCGAATTTCTTCGCAAGAAATTTGCTCAGCCGCAGCAGGGGCTGGATGCCATCGCCGCCTGGGCGCAGAAACAGGAGGCGGCGACGGCGCTGTCGGCACGCGCCAGCGCGAGGTCCAGTTTCTGTTTTATGTGTTTGATCTCAATAGTTTCTCCGCGGATCTTCAGGCAGTCGTGCAGCCCCTTGAGGCTCCAGATGTTGTCCGGATGGATCGACGCGCGCGGCAGGGTGCCATCGAGCCCGAGGTCGGCGCGGTAGACGGCCTCTGCCTCATCCGCGCGGCCCTGTTCGAACAGCAGCGCCCCCAGTGCATGGCGGGTGGGCTGCATCCAGCCCCAGGGCTCGTCATAGGGCAGGTTGTCGTCCAGCTCCGCTGAGCGCTGCAGATGGGCGAAAGCCGCGTCATAGTTTTCTTTTCGGTACTCGATCTCACCGCGCAGCATTTCCGTTGCGATTTCAAGGAGGTCCACCACACGGTTGTTGTGCAGCAGGCGGCTGTCCGGGACCCGGGCCTTGGCGGCCAGGAAGAGCTGCTCCTCGGCCTCAGCCTCTGCCACGCGGCCGGTTGCGGCAAAGGCGATGGCGCGGGCGTAATGGGTGTTGGCGGTCAGCGTGCGGTAGAGATCGGGGCCCGAGGGCAGCTCCAGCGCCATTGCCTCGTCCCAGCGGCCGAAGCGCACCAGAATATGCGGGTGCATCGCCATGTAGCTTTCGAAATAATCCGCCATCGGCGGGCTTTCGATCCGCAGCATGTCCTCGGGCGTGGTGTCTAATATGCCCTGATTGGCTGCAAGCGCGGGGGCGATCTGGCCCAGGAACATCGCCCCGAAAATCACGAAGTGGTAATTGTGCTGACGGTAGCCGGTATAGATGTTGAAGGCGCCTTCGCGCTGGTAGTACTTGAGGTCCGCCTCAATCGCCTTTTGGTTCCAATGCACGACGCTGTGGTAGTCGCCGCACAGCATGTCGATATGGGTCGGCATATGCACAAGGTGGCCCGCATCCGGCACCAGCGTGCGCAGCACGTCGGCGGCCTTCAGCGCCTTCTCCGGTACGGGCGACATCTCCATCAGATGCACATATAGATGCAGCAGGCCCGGGTGCTGCATGGCGCCGGGGGCGTTGTCCATCGCCCATTCCAGAACCTCCTGCGCTTCCAGCGTGGCGGCGCCTTCGGCGGGCTTGCCGGCTTTCAGGTCCCACATTTGCCAGGGCGTCAAGTTCAGCAAGCTCTCGGCATAAACCGTGCGCAGGTCCAGGTGATCGGGGCAGGCGGCAAAGGCTGCCCGCATCGCATCGGCAAAGGCGTAGTCCCAGGCGTGCATGTCCTCCACCGCCTCGCGCTGGGGATAGCGAGCCTGGAGGGCGCGGATCAGTTGCTGCTCGGCTTCTGTGCAGCCGTCTATGCAGGCGAGCGCGGCCTGTGCAGCGTCATAGGCCTCCGCCAGCGCCTTGGCGCGGCCCTTGTCGTCACGCAAGGCCCAGGGCAGGTTGTAATTCGGGCCGGCCGCATAGGCGACGCCCCAATGGGCCATGGCGCAGCGCGGATCATGCTCCAGTGCGCGCTGGAAACAGGCGATGGCTTCCTCGTGATTGTAGCCATAGGTCCAGACCAGGCCGCGGTCGAACCAGCGCTGAGCCTCTGGCGACGTGGTAGTCACCGGGCAGGAATAGCTGCCGAGATCATAATCGTAGCCCATGAAAAAAACCTCCCCAAATGATTGGAGAGGTTAGGGTTTGGCTGCAAAGCGGGCAAGGCGCTTATTCGGCTGGCAGGCGGGCCTCGGTCCTTGCCATCTGCAGCATCAGCAGGAACCCCAGCGCAGCCATGGCCAGAAGCCCGGCGCCAAGCGGCACCAGGGAGCCGTCGAACAGCAGCCCGACCGGGGCGGCAATGGCGGCGGCCAGAACGGTGGAGATCGCGCCGATCACCGAGGCCGCCATACCGGCGATATGCCCCATTGGCTCCATCGCGATGGCGTTCAGGTTGCCAAGGGTGGTGCCGGCCAGGAAGAACACGCTGGTCTGCCAGGCGATGAACAGGCCGAACAGCAGCCCGTCCGGCATTGGGCCCGTGCTGAGGAAGAGCATGGTGGCAGAGGCGAACATCTGCACGGCCAGCGACCAGGTCACGATCCGCCGCATGCCGACCCGGACCACGATGGCAGCGTTCAGCAGGCTGGCCGTCCCCGCCATCAGCGCCACAAAGCCGAACCAGAACGGGAAGCTGTCGGCGCGGCCGAAGATCACGTCATAGACCGGCTGCACCATGGTCAGCATGGTGAAAAGCATGCCTAGGCACAGGGTTTGAACCATGATCGACAGGCGCACGGTGGGATGGCCCAGCATCTCCTTCACCGCGGCCAGCAGCAGCGGCAGGCGGAACGGGCGGCGGTTTTCCTGCGCCAGGGTTTCCGGCAGGCGCAGCCCCATCCACATCAGGATGACGATGGCGAAAACGGCGAAGGCCAGGAAGATGCCGCGCCAGCCGGAGAATGCGATGATGCCTGCGCCCAGCATCGGCGCGAAAGCGGGGACTAGGGTGAAGATCATCATGGCAATCGACATCATCCGCGCCATTTCCCGGCCGGCATAGAGGTCGCGCACAATGGCGATTCCGACAATGCGCGGCCCGGCGGCACCGAGGCCCATTACCACGCGGGAGGCCAGCAGCAGCTCCAGCGATTGCGCGCGCCAGGCAACGGCGGCAGCAAGGATGTAGAGCACGGCACCGCCGGCAATGACGTTTTTGCGGCCAAAGGCATCGGACAACGGGCCGGTAAAGAAAGTGCCGATCCCCATCCCCAGTACAAAAGACGTCAGCACCAGCTGGGCCCGGTTGACGTCATCGGGGCTCAGCGCCTGGCCGATTTCCGGCAGTGCGGGCAGCATCGCGTCGATGGAAAAAGCAATGGTGGCAAACATCATCGCGATCAGCGCGATGAACTCACCCTTGCTCATGCCGTGGGCAGGGGATTGTGACATTAGGAACCTCGGGCGGCACTGCAGGCGGTCCCGGGGATCGGGCCGGACTGGGAGCCGTCCGGGTGCGTTATCACACTACGAGCAGCCGTGCCAGCGCCCGGCTGCACAGGAGACTGTGCATAGTTGCGATGCTAAGCAGTCGCGTGGCGGCCTAGTTGCCCTCGGCCTCTTTCAGCTGCTTCTGGATGTCCTCGATCACCTGCTTCCACAGCTCAGGCGGCTGGGCGCCGGGCACCGCGTGCTGATTGGCGACAATGAAGGTCGGTACTGAGGTCACGCCCATCTTGCGGGAATGCGCGTCGCGGTCGCGGATTGCCTGCACATCGCTGTCGCCCTCCAGCAGGCGTGCGGTGACATCCGCCTCCATACCGGCCTCGCTTGCGATCTCTGTCAGCACGGTGTGGTCGCCGATGTCCTTGGCGTCAACGAAATAAGCCTTGAACAGGGCATCCACCACTTGCGCCTGCTTCCCCTCGATCCCGGCCCAGTGGATCAGACGGTGTGCGTCCAGAGTGTTGGGCGTGCGTTTCATCGCCTCGAAATTGATCGTCAGCCCGGCTTTTTCCGCGTGCTCCACGACGGGCGCATAGGCCTTCACCGCGCCTTCCTTGCCGCCGAACTTGCGCTCCAGGTATTCGCGCCGGTCCATGCCTTCGGCCGGCATGTCGGGGTTCAGCTGGAACGGGTGCCATTCGATAATAAACGGGTGGTCCGGCACCTCCGCCAGCGCCTTGTCCAGATGGGTCTTGCCGATATAGCACCAGGGGCAGATCGGGTCCGACAGGATGTCGAGTTTGACAGTGGTCATATGGGTCATCCTTTGAACAGGGCGGGCAGGGCGCGGCGCAGCAGCTTGCCGTTGGCGCCGGTGGGCAGCGCGTCCAAATGGACATAAGCGCGGGGCTGCTTGTAGCGGGCCAGGCGCTGGGATGCAAAGGCCTGCAGGTCCTGGGCGTTCAACTCTTCGGGACCGGTGTAGAAGGCGGCGATGATATAAGTGTCTTCCTTCACCTCCACCGCGGCAGCTCCGGCCTGGGTGATGCCGGGATGGGCGGCAAGTGCGGTTTCGACCTCAATGGGCGAGACGCGGTAGCCGCCGGCATTCATCATGTCGTCGCCGCGGCCCAGGTAACGGATCTGGCCGTCCGCTGTCATTGCGCCCTGGTCGCCGGTCAGGAACCATTCGCCCTGGTAACGGGCGGCGGTTTCCTCCGGCGTGTTCAGATAGCCGAGCATCAATCCGGGGTCGGAGCGGTGGATGGCGATGGTGCCTTCCTCGCCTGCGGGAACCGGTCCGTCCGCTCCCAGAATGGCCACCTTGCGGCCCCTTTGCGGCTGGCCCAGAGCACCGTCCTGCGCGGGGCATCCGGGCGAGGAGGAGATGAAAGTGGAGCACTCCGACATGCCGAAAGCCTCATAGAGCCCGCAGCCGGTAGCCGTATCCCAGGATTCGTGAAGGTGGCGTGAGAGCTTTTCACCTGCGCAAAGCCCGTGCCGCAGGTCCGGCAGGTCCAGCGGGCCGCCGCGCAGGAACTTGCGGTAGACGCCAGGGGTTGCGGCGAAGATGGTTGCCTGGTGCCGGCGCAGCAGCTCCGGCAGGTCTTCGGGCGGTGTTCCGGGCGCCGGGATCAGCGCTGTGGCGCCCGCGGCCCAAGGGTCCATCAGTCCGGTGCCCAGCGTGTAGGTCCAGTTGAAGGCGCCCGCGTGCGGCAGCCGGTCCTGCTCTGTCAGCCCGTACCAGCCGTCGACCATCATCTGCCGCGCCCAGACCGCCCGGTGCGCGTGCGCCACGGCGCGCGGATTTCCGCTGGTGCCGGAGGTGTAGACCACATAGGCCAGCCGGTCCGGGTCGCCCAAAGCGTATTCACAGGGGGGATGCCCGTGCATTTTCAGCAGGTCCGGGGTGGTGATCTGCAATGGGTGACTCGCGCAGGCCACCGCCGGATCCCGCAGGACCGCCGCAGGGTTCAGATCGGCGATCATCCGGGCGGTTTCCGGCTCGGTCAGCTGGGCCGAGGTGGGCACCGGCACTAGCCCGGCGGCAATGGCGCCGAGATAGGCAATCGGAAACTCGACCGTGTTCCCGAGCCTCATCAGCACGATGTCGCCAGGGGTCAGACCGGCCGCCAACAGCCCGGTTCCGGTACCGCGCACCGCGGCCTCCAGCCGGGCATAGCTCCAATCTTCGCGAGACTCGCCCTCAAGAACCGACAGTGCGGTCTTCTCCGCCAGCCGGCCGGCATGGCGCAGCACATGGGCGGCAAGATTGAAGGGCGAAGGGCAGGGCGCGAAAGGCCCCTGATCAAAAACCGACAGCATGGCAAATGGCTAGCCTGCACTGTCCTGCGTTGCAAGGCGCGCAGGTGCGGCTTATAGAGTGGCTATGAAAAGCCGCGACCCGAAATCCCTGATCACCATCGCCCGCGCCAATGGCGGCGAAGACGACGCAGAACCGCTGGATCTGGGCGCCCGGGTTCGGGAGCTTCGCAAGGCGCGGGACTGGACGCTGGAGCATGCGGCCAATCAGGCCGGGCTGGCACGCTCGACTTTGTCAAAGATCGAAAACGGCCAGATGTCACCGACTTACGAGGCGTTGAAGAAGCTGGCTGTGGGCCTGCAGATCTCTGTGCCGCAGCTGTTCACCCCGCCGCAGCGGGATCAGGTGAACGGCCGGATGACGGTGACCAAATCCGGCGACGGCTCCGCCCATGCGACCGCGACCTATGAGCACGAGCTGCTGGCCGACGGGCTGTCGCGCAAGCAGATGCTGCCCTACCGGGCACGGGTGCGGGCACGGTCGATGGAGGAATTTGACGGCTGGGTACGCCATGACGGCGAGGAATTCCTGTACGTGCTGACCGGCGTGGTCAAGCTCTACACGGAATTCTATGAGCCGATCGAGATGCGCCGCGGCGACAGCGCTTACTACGACGCGGCCATGGGGCACAACGTCATCTCTGTCAGCCCCGAAGATGCGATGATCCTCTGGGTGACGTCGCTGGCTTAACTAAGCGAGCTAGTGCTTGCGGCCGTCCAGCTCTCTCAGCAGGCTTTCGATGTAAAGGAAATCATCCACCTCCTCCTTGGCTTCATTCAAGGTGAGGTGATGGGTACGGGCCAGATAGGCAACGAATTTGTCCCGGTCATCCAGTATGGACGGCGCATTACTGGCTTTCAGATGCGGAAAGCGCTGTTTGATGCGGGGCATCCTGTCAATCCAGCTGGCAGCTGCTGCTTGTACAGGCATGGGGGGCACTCCCTGTCAAACGGATTATGGTTTTTGGCCACCCATGGTAACACTTTTCGTGTCATTTTGTAACGGTCGCACCTTACGCAGGGGTCAGGTCTGCCGGGGTCGGCGGGTTTCCGCCGGGGCGGCGGGGGCTGCGAACAGCCGTGTCAGCACCACATGGCCGATTCCAACCGCAATCAGCTGCATCGCGATAAACATCGGAATGTGTCCCGGATAGATCCCAGCGAAGGTATCGGTGAAGCCGCGCGCAATGGTCACCGCCGGATTGGCAAAGCTGGTGGAGGACGTGAACCAATAGGCGCCGGTGATGTAGAGGCCAACCAGCGGGGGCACTGCGTCGGGACGCGACCGCAGCCCGCCGAAGATCACGAATAGAAGGCCAAAGGTGGCTAGGATTTCGGAGAACCACTGGGCAGTCCCAGTGCGGTGCATTGTGGCCGAGCTTTGCAGAATTGCAAGGTCGAACATTACGTGACAGGCCCAGACACCAAGGATGCCGCCGCCGATCTGCACAATGATATAGGGGGCTGCCGCGCTCCAGGGGTGCTCGCCGCGCAGGGCAAAGGCAAGGGTTACCGCCGGATTGAAATGGGCGCCGGAAACCGGGCCCAGGGTGGTGATGATCACATAGAGCATGCAGCCGGTGGCCACGGCATTGGCCAGCAACGCCAGGGCGGCGTTCCCATCGGCCAGGGTTTCGGCCATGATGCCGGAGCCCACCACCCCTACCAGCAGCATCGCGGTGCCCAGCCCCTCGGCCAGAAGTTTCTGCGCGGTCATGCGATTTCTCCAATCCGCTTGAGCTGCTGCGACAGTTCCGCCGGGGGCATGGTCTCAAACGGCATCTCCAAAAGCGCCATGGCGCGCTTTTCCAGTGTGGCATAGGCGGCGCGGAAGGCGGCGTCCCATTCGGGCTGCTCTGCCGCTGCGGGATCTTCGACACCCCAGTGAGCGCGCACCGGCGCGCCGGGCCAGACCGGGCAGGTCTCGCCTGCGGCAGAGGCGCAGACGGTAATCACCATGTCCATCTCCGGCGCGTCTTCAGCGGCAAACTCATCCCAGCTCTTGGAGCGGGCGCCCGAGGTGTCGTGGCCAAGGTCTTCCAGCAGTGCAAGCGATTGCGGATGCACTTTGCCGGTGGGGTTGGAACCTGCCGAAAAGGCGCGCACGCGGCCGGCGCCCCGTGTGTTGAAGATCGACTCCAGCAGGATGGAGCGCGCGGAGTTGCCCGTGCAGAGGACGAGAATGTTCATGGATGATGACCGTGCTTGAGGGTTAGTCGGAAGAATTTACGCGGCCGATGTCGTCAACCCGGTGCTGAAGCGACATGCGGTCGAGTGTTTCGAAGGGCAGTGCCACAAAGGCTTTGATCCGGTTGCGAAGCAGCCCGTAGGCCTGCTGGAAGGCAAGGCGGCGTTCGGCGTCCGTGCCTGTCGCCTTGACCGGGTCGGCCAGCCCCCAATGGGCGCTCATCGGCTGGCCGGGCCAGGCCGGGCACTCCTCGTTGGCGGCGTGATCGCAGACGGTGAAGACGAAATCCATTTGCGGCGCCTCCGGGCTGGCAAATTCCTCCAGATCCTTGGATCGCAGCACAGAGGTGTCATAACCCTTGGCTTGCAGCAGCGCGGTCACTTCCGGCCGCGGGCCTGGCGACGGACGGGTGCCTGCGGAAAAGGCCCGGAACTTGCCTTCGCCGGCCTGGTTCAGGATGGCTTCGGCCAGCAGCGATCTGGCGGAATTGCCGGTGCAGATAAACAGGACGTTCAAGGGGCGTTCAGTCGAAGGCATCGGTATCTCTCCACTCGTGACAGGAGTGCAGATATCGGGCCGGTTCTGGCAGCAGCCGGACAGAAGATTGTCGAACATACCGCGCAGGCCCGGCAGGTCAGCGGTGTACATCAGCGAGGTGCCGGTCCGGTGCTGGCTGATCAGCCCGGCCTGTTTCAGCACAGACAGATAGGCGGAGGCGGTATTGGCCTTGAACGCCAGCGCCGAGGCGATTTCTCCGGCGGGAACAGCATCCGGATAGCGGCGCATCAGCAGGCGGAACAGGGCCAGCCGGTTGGGGTGCGCGAGGGCGCCAAGCTTATCTGTGATCTCTATTTCCATAATTCGCGAATTACGGAAATATATAGCGGGAGTCAATTCTATTTTGACGCCCCTGCAGCGGAATTCAGGAGGTCAGTCCGCCTCGTACCACCAGACATCCGGCATAAAGCCGGTGCGGTCGCCATAGACCGGCAGCTTGTCCGGGTAGCGCATTTCCTTAATGTGGGCGATCCGCCCGACATCGAAGGTCCAGAACGGAATAACATAGCGCCCCGCGGTCAGAACCCGGTCCAGCGCCCGCACGGCGGCGGTGAAGTCCTCCGGCTCCTTGGCGGTCAGCATCGCGTCGATCATCGCTTCGGCTGCGGGGCTGTCCATACCCATCAGGTTGCGGCTGCCGGGCTGGGTAACGCCCTCGCTGCCCCAGTAATAGCGCTGTTCGTTGCCGGGGCTCAGCGACAGCTCCCGGCGGTAGCGGGTGAGGTCAAAGTCATAGGCATTCTCGCGCTCGACGTATTGGGCATTGTCTACGGTTTCGGCGGTCAGGGTAATGCCCAGACGCTCAAGCGCGCGGGCGTAGATCTCTGTCACCGTCTTCATCTCGCCGTCGCCCTGGCGGATCAGCACGGTGAGTTCGAGCGCCCGTCCTTCACTGTTGCGCAGGACGCCATCGGTGACGGTCCAGCCGGCCTCTTCCAGCAGCTTCATCGCCTTGCGCAGGTTGCTTCGGTTGCGTTTGCTGCCGTCGCCTTGGGGCAGGGTGTAGCCTTCCAGCGTGCCGGGCAGCAGGCTGCCGGCAAAGGGCTCCAGCAGCGCCCGGACCTTGCCGCTGGCTGCACCCAGCTGCATTCCAAGTGCCGAGCCAGAGAAATAGGAGGTGATCCGCGGCTGCACCCCGCCGGTCACGGTGCCGTTGATGTATTCGAAATTGAAGGCCAGCAGCAGCGCCTCGCGCACGCGCCAATCATCCAGCGGCGCACGGCGGGTGTTCATCACCAGGCCGGTCATGCCGGACGGGCGCTGGTGCGGGATCTCGCTTTTAACCACATCGCCGCGGGTGACCGCCGGGAAGCTGTAGACGCTATCCCATTTGTCGGCATTGAACTCGCGCACCGCGCTCAGCTCGCCCGCCTTGAAGGCCTCGAACAGCACGGTTTCATCGCCGAAGAAGTCGATGCGCATCTCGTCGAAATTCTGGGTGCCGCGCTGCAGGGGCAGGTCCTTGCCCCAGTAATCCGGATTGCGGCGCAGCGTCACAAAGCGGCCCGGCTCATAGGCGCTGACCACATAGGCCCCGGTGCCGATGGGCGCGCCCTCGACGGTGCCGCTGGCAAAATCCTTGCCCTCCCACTGCGCCTTTTTCAGGATCGGGCGCATACCGGCGATCAGCGCCAGCTCGCGGTCCTCGGTGTTGAAGGTCAGGCGCAGGCTGCGCGGGCCGGTCTGTTCGATCCGCTCCACCTTGGTCCAGAATCCGCGGTAGCGGGGATGCCCCTTGGTGCCGAGCGTTTCATAGGACCAGATCACATCCTCGACGGTGACCGGGCTGCCATCGGAGAATCGCCCCTCCTCCCGCAGGGTGAATTCCACCCAGGAGCGGTCCTCCGGGGTCTCAACCGATTCGGCCAGAAGCCCATACAGGGTGAAGGGTTCGTTCCAGGAGCGGCCCATCAGGCTTTCGTAACTCCAGAACCTCAGCTGCCAGGGAGAGGTCCCTTTCAGGGTGAACGGGTTCAGCGAGTCAAAGCCGCCGGTGTTGCCGAAGACCACCTTGCCGCCTTTGGGGGCATCGGGGTTGGCATAGGGCAAAGACACAAAATCCGGTGGCAGGGCGGGGTCCCCGTACATAGCTATGCCATGTGCCGATTCTGCCTGGGCGGAATTCGCGGCAAATGCCAAGGTGATTCCAGCCAATGCAACGCGAAGATTCAGGAAATTTTCTTTTCGCAGTTTCACAACAATCCCGCTCTGCCCTTATTTTCTTGCCTCCGCACGCTACGTGCGCTTTTTCGTCTTTTCAAACTTTTAGCTTGGACGAAAGCCGGAAATTGCTTATAAAGAGGTCACTGCTCGATAGGTTTCTTGCCTGTATGAAACCTGCCTCAATAACTAACGCCCGCCTCGTGCGGGCGTTTTTTTCTGCGGTGTTTTACTTCCGGTCTGACTGAAAATGCCCCTGCGTTCCTGCCGGGCTCTCCGTAGTCTTACGCGTTTCTTTTGCATCTGCAGCATGGCACAGTGGCAGCAGTTTCAATGAGCCAAAGCGGAGAAGCTGATGTCCTTGCAAGGGAAGACTGCCGTCATCACCGGATCGAATTCAGGCATTGGCCTGGGAGTAGCCCGCGAACTGGCGCGGGCAGGGGCCAATGTGGTGCTGAACTCCTTCACCGACGGGGAGGAGGATCACGCGCTGGCAGAAGAACTGGCCCGTGAATTCAGCGTCAAGGCACAGTACATCCAGGCCGACATGTCCAAGGGCGCCGACTGCCGGGCGCTGATCGAAAAGGCCGGGGCCTGCGATATCCTGATCAACAACGCAGGCATCCAGCATGTGTCGCCGATTGACGAGTTCCCGCAGGACAAGTGGGATGCGATCATCGCCATCAACATGAACTCGAACTTTCACACCATGGCGGCAGCCCTGCCCAAGATGCGCGCCGCAGGCTGGGGCCGGATCGTCAACATCGCCTCTGCGCACGGTCTGACGGCATCGCCCTACAAGGCGGCCTATGTGGCGGCCAAGCACGGGGTTGTGGGCATGACCAAGACGGTGGCGCTGGAAACCGCCGAGGAGCCGATCACCTGCAATGCGATCTGCCCGGGCTATGTGCTGACGCCGCTGGTGGAGGCGCAGATCCCCGACACCATGGAGAAATACAACATGGGCCGGGAAGCGGTGATCAAGAAGGTCATGCTGGAACGCCAGCCAAGCCGCGAGTTTGCCACTGTGGAGCAATTGGGCGGCACGGCCGTGTTCCTGTGTTCCGACGCGGCGGCACAGATCACCGGTACTGCGATCAGCGTCGACGGCGGCTGGACCGCGCTGTAATTGCGTTAAACTGATGCGAGAGGGGGCCAGCCCCCTCTTGGCGCGGCGGCCAATTCACCCCCGGGATATTTTCAGCCAGATGAAGAGGCGGATCAGGGTATGACTGTGAAGATCAATCTGGCCCTGCAGGGCGGAGGCGCGCATGGGGCGTTTACCTGGGGGGTGCTGGACCGTCTGCTGGAGGATGAGGGGATAGAGGTTGCCGGGATTACCGGCACCTCTGCTGGTGCGCTCAATGGAGCTGCCTTCAAGTCCGGCATGGTCCGGGACGGGCGGCAGGGCGCCAAGGCGGCGTTGGACGGCCTGTGGCAGCGCATGGGGGCCGTGGGCGACATGCGGTTTACCCATTGGCTGACCCGGTTCGATGCGGTGGCCTGGGCCGGCGCCTGGGAAGCTGTCATGCCGTTTACGCCGATGGAAGCGATGAGCCAGGTGATCTCGCCCTATCACTATGGCCCGTTCTACGAGAACCCGCTGCGGGAAGTGGTTGAAAAGTTCCGGTTCGAGGACGTATGCGCGGGCGCCGGTCCGGAGCTGTTTGTTTGCGCGACCTGCGTGCGCACCGGAAAGATCCGCATTTTCGAAGGGCAGGAGATCAGCACCGATGCGATTTTGGCATCGGCCTGCCTGCCGGATATGTTCCAGGCGGTGGAGATCGAGGATCCGGAAACCGGCCGCATGGAGGCCTATTGGGACGGCGGCTATACCGGCAACCCGGCCTTGTTTCCGCTGTTCAGGGAGCCGCTGCCGGGGGATGTGGTGATCGTGAACATCAACCCGCTGAAGCGTGAGGAAATCCCGAAGACGCCGCAGCAGATCCGCAACCGGGTGAATGAAATCAGCTTCAACTCCTCACTGCTGCGGGAATTGCGGGCCATCAATTTTGTCCAGCGTCTATTGGCGGATGGCACGCTGCAGCCGGGACGGATGAAACAGGTGCGCGTTCACATGATCGCGGATGACGCCCTGATGACGCAGCTGTCGGTCACCACCAAGCTGATCCCGGTGCCGCAGATCCTGGCGCGGCTGAAACAGGCAGGCCGGGAGGCGGCAGAGGGGTTCCTGGCGCGCGACCGGGAGAACCTCGGGGTGCGGTCCTCCGCCGATTTGCCTGCAATGTTCGGTTAGGCGTCTTCTTTTTCGAGCGCCTTGGGCTTTTTGCCGTTTTCCAGCGGTTTTGTCGGGTCCTTGGGGTTCGGATATACCAAGCCTGCCGAGATCACCAGCTTGGCGGAGTCTTCCACCGTCATGTCGAGCTCGATCACGTCTTCCTCGGGTACAAACAGCAGGAAGCCGGATGTCGGGTTCGGAGTCGTCGGGAGGAAGACACTCATCAGCCCGCCGCTGGTTTCGGCCTTTTTGGCAATCTCGCCCTTGGCGGTGGTGGAAATGAAACCGATCGCCCAGATGCCCTTGCGCGGGTATTGTACCAGGCAGGCCTTTTCAAAGCTGCGTTCCGATTGGGCAAAGACGGTCTCGGAGATCTGCTTGATGCCGGAATAGACGGTGCGCACCACCGGCATCCGGTCCACCAGGCTTTCGGCGAAACTGATCAGCGAGCGGCCGAGGATGCCCTTGGCGATCCAGCCGACGATAATTGTGAACAGCAGGAAGATGATCAGCCCGACGCCGCGCAGGTTGATGCCGATGTACTGCTCTGGCCGGAAGGTGTGCGGCACCAGCGGCAGCACCACGCTGTCGATCCAGCCCATCACCGACCACAGCAGCCAGATGGTGAGCCCCACCGGCGCAATCACGACGATGCCGGTAAAGAAGGAGGCGCGCAGACTGGCAAACAGTCCAGGGCGGCGGTGCGGTTCTTCGTCGAAAGGCGTTGTCATCGGTCTGCTTTTGCTGAAATTCCGAATGGAACCTAGGCACTGTTCGGGGGCGGAGCAATGGCTTCCGCCCCCAAATTCAGATCATTGTGACAGTTTGTTCAGTTCCTGTGCGATCTTTGCCGCCAGCCGGGCGTTGTTGCGCACCAGCGCGATATTGGCGGTGAGCGAGCGGCCTTCGGTCAGCTCGAAGATGCGGCGCAGCAGGAACGGTGTCACATCCTTGCCCGCGACACCTTGGGTATCCGCTTCGGACTGGGCCTGGGCAATTACCGGTGCCAGCTCTTCGGCGGCGATCTGGGCATCCGCCGGGATCGGGTTGGCAACCAGCTGGCCGCCCGGCAGGCCCATCGCCTGGCGGGTGGCGTGGGCGCGGGCGATCTGCGCCGGCTCATCCATGCGCAGCGGGGCTTTCAGGTCGGACTGCGCCGACCAGAAAGCCGGGAAGCTGTCCTGGCCATAGGCAATCACCGGCACGCCCTGGGTTTCCAGCACTTCCAGCGTCTTGGGCAGGTCGAGGATCGCCTTGGCGCCCGCGGCCACCACGGTGACCGGGGTCTGCGCCAGCTCCATCAGGTCGGCGGAAATGTCGAAGGTGGTCTCGGCGCCCTTGTGAACGCCGCCGATGCCGCCGGTGGCAAAAATGGAGATCCCCGCCAGCCGGGCGGCAATCATGGTGGCCGCAACCGTGGTGGCGCCAGTGCCGCCGGTGGCGATACAGGCGGGCATGTCCGCGCGGGAGATCTTGGCAACGCCTGTGGCCCGGCCCAGAGATTGCAGCTGATCGGGCTCCAGCCCCACGTGCAGCACGCCATCAATCACCGCCATCGTGGCAGGCACCGCACCGGCGTCACGGATGTCCTGCTCCACTTGCGCCGCGACTTCGACGTTCTGCGGGTAGGGCATGCCGTGGGTGATGATGGTGCTCTCCAGCGCAACGATGGCGCGGCCTTCAGCCTTGGCAGCCTGGACCTCGGACGAATACTGAATGTCGATCACAGCGGGGGTTCTCCTGAAACATAGGTTGCCGCGGCCTTGAGGGCCGAGGCCAAAGCGGTTTTGCGGTCTTCGCCCCGTGCCTCGGCAACGATATGGGCGGCCATGAAAGTATCGCCTGCGCCGGTGACCCGGGCGACGGTGACGCGGGGCGGGTGCAGGGTGATGGCGCCTTCGGCGTCCGCCACGGTCGCAGAGGAGCCGCCATCGGTAACCAGCACCCGGGCGGCGCCGCGGTCGAGCATCGCTTGGGCTGCGGTTTCGCTGTCGGTGAACTCTGCCTGGCACAGGATGCCGGCCTCTTCCAGGTTCACGTAAAGCGTGCCGCGGGTGCGGGTGAGGAACGGGCGCAGCCGCTCCGCCTTGCCCGGCGACGCAGGCGCAACGCGCAGGTCGGCCTTGGCAAAGGCGGGGCTGGCGACGATGTCGTCCAGCAGCGACAGCGTCAGGTTGCCATCCAGCGCCACCTGGCCCTGGTAGGGCGCGTCGTCCGTGCCGAGGGAGCCGTCCGACAGCGGGCGCAGGATCTTGTCGCCGGCGGCTTCCAGCGAATGGGCGTCGGCAATGGCGGCGATCAGACCGTTGGCGCCCTCTACTGCCATGTAGCGGTCGGTGGGCAGGTCTTCGGACCGGTAGATGTGATCGGTGATCAGCCCGAAATGGCCGCAGGCGTGGATCAGCTCGTCGCCTTCGGGGTCGCGGCCCACGGCGGTCAGCAGGGCGGGCTGGACGCCAAACCGGGACAGTGTCATGGCGATGTTCATGGCAACCCCGCCGGGCAGGCGGGTAATGCGGCCGGGCATGTCCGAGCCGCGCTGCATTTCCGTAGTGCAGCGGCCGATGATGTCCCAAAGGACCGACCCGATGCACAAAATGGCGGGGGGCTGTGAGGCAGAGGCTTGTGTCATATTGACCTATTGCCGCCTTTGCGGGACCTCTGCAAGCGGCTTCACCGTGCGGGCACCGCAAAGGTCAGCGCCGCCCAAAGGCTTTCCCACACGTAATCTTCGCCCGTTGGAGCAGGGCGCAGCACAACCGCATCCAGAAGGTACTGATGTCCTAGGGATACGGGGACAAGAGCTTCGCCCTGCGCATCGGTCCGCAGGGTGCTGATGGCAACTTGGCCATCCGGGGCCTTGGCAAAGACCTCGACCTGCGCCCCTGGTCTTGGAGCACCTTGATAGAGGACCCGCACCGGGAGCCCTATTGACAGATCATCCGTATACGGATTGGCGAGCGCGACGATTTCCGTTTCAAGCCCGGTGGCCCGATCAGAGCCGCCGCCCTGTCCGATCGCCACAAAAGCCTTGGCGTATCTGGTGTACTGTTCGACGAACCCTTTGTCCGGCAAGCCACGAGCCTCGTGCCGTGTGCGGATATCGCCAAACCCCTTGTGGTCGGCGAAGGCCTGAAACTCCTCCCAAGTGTCATAGGTCAGCGTTTGCGGCTGCGTCTGATGGATGAGAACGGCCAGCCCGTCTTTCGGCATATCCGCGGTAAATGCGGGCATGTCTCCCATCCGACCCTGGTAAGGCCTGGCTGTTCCGCCCAGTAACACTTCAAACCGGGCGATCCGGTGGTCCAGATATGGCTGCTCGGCGCCCTTGAATTCCTGGCCGTTGCGCAGACGTGCTACCACTTCATCGCCAGAAGCGACTTGATATTTTTCCGGCTCAATCCAAAACTCGTGGGATAATACCGGCACGGCCCCCAAGGTCAGCCCGGCACAGAGAATTGAGCAGAACAGGCGGAATTGCATGAGATTGTCCTTGGCTGTCAGTCGTGGAGCCCCTTGGCTGCGAAGCCTATTTGCGCTGCTGTTGAGTGTTGTTGCAATAGCCGCCTCCGGTGCCCGCGCCCATGAGGTCACGCCGGCGATTGCCGATTTCCGTGTGGAAGACGGCCGAATTGCCTTGGAGCTGAGGCTGAATGTTGAGGCCTTTGTCGCCGGGATCAACTTGGACGGGCTGGAAGACACCAACCAGACCGCGCAAGCCGCTGATTACGATGAGTTGCGCGCGCTGGGCGCGGAGGAGCTGGAACCGATGGTGCAGCTCTTCGCCGAGGAATGGCTTGAGACCTTCTCCGTTCAGGCGCCGGATCCGCTGGACCTGAGCCTGTCCCGGATCACCATTCCGGAAGTCGGTGACGCCAGCCTGCCGCGCGCCACCTTTCTTGTGTTTGACGGTGAGGTTCCGCCCGAGGCCCGCAGCCTGCGCATTGCCTGGCCTGCGGGCTCTGGCGGGGTAGTCCTGCGGCAGAACGGGGTGGAAGAGCCCTATACCGGTTACCTGCAGGGTGGAGAGACCTCCCCGCCGATCGCGCTGGGCGGCGGTGCGGCCAAAATGCCGGTCGAGGCCTTCATGGAATACATTCCTGTCGGCTTTACCCATATTCTGCCTAAGGGGCTGGATCACATCCTGTTTGTGCTGGGGCTGTTCTTCCTCAGCCCGCGGGTCAAGCCGCTGCTGCTGCAGGTGAGCATATTCACCGTGGCCCATACCATCACCCTGGCACTGGGCGCCCTGGGCATGGTGTCCGTTAATCCGGCGATTGTTGAGCCGCTGATTGCCCTGTCGATTGTCTTTGTTGCTGTGGAGAACATCTTTGCCCGCAAGCTGCACAGCTGGCGCACATTTGTGATCTTCGGCTTCGGGCTGCTGCACGGCCTGGGCTTTGCCACGGTGCTTGGAGAGTTCGGCCTGCCGCCCAGCCAGTTCCTGCCCGCATTGATCGGCTTCAACGTGGGGGTGGAACTCGGGCAGCTTGCGGTGATTGCTGCCGCCTATCTTGGGGTGCGCCTGTGGTTCGGGCGGCATCCGAAATACCGCGGCCGGGTGGCGATCCCGGCCTCTGTTACTATCGCGATGATTGGCGGCTACTGGTTCGTGGAGCGGGTGTTCCTGTAACGCCTGCCTGAGGCTCAGCCCATTGCCCGCATCAGCACCTTGAGGCTGGCCAGCGGGTCTTCGGTGTGCCAGATCTCATCGCCGATGCCAAAGAAGTCGGTATAGGGCGCGATGCCGCGTACCAGATCCTCAGTGAGGCCGCCTTCGGCCACCACCGGCACCTCGATCATCTTCGACCACCATTCGAACAGGTCCGCCTCCGCCTGCGCGCCGTCGCCCAGGCCGGAGGTGCCTACCGGGCCAAAGCTCACGTAATCCGCGCCTGCTTCGCCGGCCACCATGCCGTCATGCTGCGAGGCGCCGCAGAAACAGCCGACAATCGCGTCCGGCCCCAGCGCCTTGCGCGCGGTGCGGATGGATTTCGACGCATCGGTCAGATGAACGCCGTCCAGGCCCAGCCGCTCCGCCAGGATCTGGTGGTCAGAGATCACCAGCGCCACGTCGCGCGCCATGGTCACTTCGCGCAGCGCATCGCCCGCGCGGCTCAGGGTATCCTGATCGCGGCTCGCCAGGTCCAGGCGCACGCAGGCCACATCCACCTCATCCAGCACCCGCGCCAGCTGGCCGGGGAATTTGCCCAGCTCGAAACTCGGCGGGGAGATCAGGTAGATCTGCGGCTGCTCGGGTGCGTCAGCAGGGCTTCCCATGGCGGTGCTCCATTGTTCAGGCGGTTTGACGGTGTTTAGCCGATTTCCGGCAGGACGCAAGGATTTGCGGCGGTGAAGCCCCGGTATTTGCAGCCCAAACCCGCGCTGGACCTTGCCCCGCAGCCGCGCGGGCAGTACAGCAGTGCCGATTTTGCCGGAGAACACGATGCCGACCGACACCCCTCAGCCCGCCTTTGTCCTTGTCCGCCCGCAGATGGGCGAGAATATCGGCGCCGCCGCGCGGGCGATGTGGAACTTCGGGCTGGACCGGATGCGCATCGTGGCGCCGCGCGACGGCTGGCCGAACCCCAAGGCGGTGGCGATGTCCTCCGGCGCGGGCCGCCTGCTGGACGAGGCGCAGCTGTGCGCGGACGTGCCGGAGGCGCTGGGCGACTGCACCTATGTGTTCGCCACCACCGCCCGCCAGCGCGGCCTGACCAAGCCGGTCTACAGCCCCGAGCGCGCAATGCAGATCGCAGCAGAGAAGATCGCGGCGGGCGAGAAGGTCGCGGTGATGTTCGGCCCCGAACGCGCGGGCCTGGAAAACGAGGATATCGCCAAGGCCAACGCCATTATCTCGGTGCCGGTGAACCCGCTTTACGCCTCGCTGAACCTCGGCCAGTGCGTGCTGCTGACCGGCTATGAATGGATGCGTCAGTCCGGCGAAGTGGTGCACGAAACCACCGACCTCGGCCGCAAGGGCGACTGGGCCACCGGGGTTGAGGTCGAGAAACTGGTGGAGCACTACGAGGAGCGGCTGGACGAGGCCGGTTTCTTCTATCCGCCGGAGAAGGCCGAGGGCATGAAGACCAACTTGCGCAACCTGTGGAGCCGGATGCGGATGACCCGGTCCGATGTGCAGATGCTGCACGGGATCATGCGGCAGATGGTCCGCTGGAAAGAGCGCGGCGGCGAATAAGCCGCTCTGGACCTTTAGATTACCGGCCCCTAGCTTGGCACCAGAGACAAAGAGGCAAGCATGAGCAAGCGCAGCATTTTCGAAGAGGTCGAGGGCGAGAAGAAGGACGCGCCCGCAGTGCAGACGGGGCTGATCGACCGCGGCCGCGGCGGCGCCCGCAAGGCGATCCGCGCCTGGCTGATGGCGCTGTTTGCGCTGGTGGTTGCGATGATTGTGGTTGGCGGGCTGACCAGGCTGACCGACAGTGGCCTGTCGATCACCGAATGGCGCCCCGTGACCGGGGCCATCCCGCCGATGTCCGAGGCGGAATGGCAGTCCGAGTTCGACAAATACAAGCAGATCGACCAGTGGCGCATCCAGAACCAGTGGATGGAACTGTCTGATTTTAAAGAGATCTATTGGTGGGAATGGGGCCACCGGCAGCTGGGCCGTTTCATTGGCCTAGTCTGGGTGCTTGGTTTCCTGGGCTTCCTGATCGCGCGTAAGATCCCGGCGGGCTGGACCGGCCGGCTGCTGCTGCCCGGTGCCCTCGGCGGCGTGCAGGGCGCTATCGGCTGGTGGATGGTTGCCTCTGGCGTCACCCAGGGCGAGGGGATGACCGCCGTGGCCTCCTACCGGCTGGCGGTGCATCTGGGGCTCGCGTTCGTAATCCTCGGCTTCATCGCCTGGTACGTGCTGATGCTTGGCCGCGAGGAGCGCGAGCTGATGCAGGCACGCCGCGCCAAAGAGGCAAAGCTGTTCAGCCTCTCCACCGGCCTGATGCATTTCGCCTTCCTGCAAATCCTGCTTGGCGCGCTGGTCGCGGGGATTGATGCGGGCCGCTCCTACACTGACTGGCCGCTGATGGGCGGGCAGGTGATCCCGCCGAACCCGTTCATGATCGAGCCCCTGTGGAAGAACTTCTTTGAAAACCCCGGGCTGGTGCAGTTCATCCACAGGGTGGCGGGCTATCTGCTGTTTGCCTTTGCCGGTGTGGCCTGGCTGCGCGGGCGCGGCTCGGCCCATGCGCGCACACGTTTTGCCTTCAACGCCGTTTTTGCGGCGCTGTCAGTGCAAGTGGTACTGGGCATCGTCACCGTGGTCTACGCCGCGCCGCTGCACGCGGCGATCACCCACCAGCTGGTGGCGATTGGCGTCTGGGTGCTGATCCTGCGCGCCCGTTTCCTGTCTGCCTATCCCATCGCAACCTCGATCAAGGATCACTGACCCCATGAGCGCATTTGACGAACTGATGGCCTTTCAGCGCGAGACCCAGGCGCTGGGGCAGATTGCGGGCCGTCTGGGCTGGGATCAGGAAACCGTGATGCCGCGCGGGGCCGCTTCGCAGCGGGGGCAGGAGATGGCCGCGATCGAGGCGGTGCTGCACGCACGCCGTTCCGACCCGCGGGTGGCGGAATGGCTGGAGCAGGCCGAAGCTCCGGATGAGGCCGGAGCCGCCCAGCTGCGCGAAATCCGCCGCAGCTATGAGCGCACGGTGAAGGTCCCCGCCGATCTGGCCAAGAAAATCGCCCAGGTGACATCCGAGGCGCAGGGCAAATGGGCCGCTGCGCGGGCGGATGAGGATGTGGCGGCCTTCCTGCCGGTGCTGGAGGAAGTCGTTGCGCTGAAACGCGAGGAAGGCCAGGCACTGGCGGCGGGCGGCGATGTTTTTGACGCCATGGTCGAGGACTACGAGCACGGCATGACCGGGGCGGGGATCGCCGAGATCTTTGACGCCATGCGCCCCGGCCTGGTGGAGCTGCGTGCCAAGGTGCTGGAGAAACCGGCGCCGCAGACGCTGAAGGGCACCTTCGACGAAGCTGCGCAAATGAAACTCACCCGCAAGATCGCCAAGGTTTTCGGCTATGACATGGCTCACGGCCGCGTTGACAAGGCGGTGCATCCGTTCAGTTCAGGCTCTGGCCTCGATGTGCGTATCACAACGCGGACCAGCGAAGCCGATCCGTTTAACTGCTTCTATTCGACCATTCACGAGGTTGGCCACGGCGCCTATGAGCAGAACATCAGCCGCGATTACTTGCTGACTCCGCTGGGCAGCGGTGTGTCGATGGGCGTTCATGAAAGCCAGAGCCGGATCTATGAAAACCAGATCGGCCGCAACCGGGCCTTTACCGGCTGGCTGTACAAGGAAATGAAGGACGCCTTTGGCGACTTTGGCATTTCCGGTCCGGATGCCTTTTACGCCGCGGTGAATGCTGTGCATAAGGGCTATATCCGGACAGAGGCGGATGAGCTGCAATATAACCTCCACATCATGCTGCGCTTCGATCTGGAGCGGGCGCTGATGAGCGGTGATCTGGAAGTGAAAGATCTGGAAACCGCCTGGAACGACCGGTTCGAGGCCGATTTCGGCTATGCTGTCGACAAGCCCTCCAATGGCTGTTTGCAGGATGTTCACTGGTCAGTGGGCCTGTTCGGATATTTTCCGACCTACAGCTTGGGCAACGTCTATGCCGGCTGCCTGTATCAGGCGCTGCGCCGGGATTTGCCGGGGCTGGATGCGCAGCTGGCTGAGGGCGATACCTCGGGCGCAACCGGCTGGCTGAAGCAGAACCTGCAACAGCACGGCGGTCTGCGCAGCCCGCGCGAAACCATTATCCATGCGGCAGGCATGGAGCCCGGGCACGAGCCGCTTCTGGCTTACCTCGAAGAGAAGTTCAGCCTGCTCTACGATCTCTGAGTCTCGCCGGGCAAGGGCCTAACCCCATTGCGGGGCAGCAGAAAACCAGCTGCCCCGGAAATGCCGTATTTTACGTTTATTCTCGGAAGCTCATGGGGATGTGAGTAAGAGAGTAAAGTTATGCATACAGCCGTAGCCTATCTGATCTTTGCCAGCTTCGTGCTGGCACCAACCCTGATCTGAGGCCGCCTCTCAGATCAATGCCATCCGTTCGGCCCGCTCAGGGTCCGGGAAGGGGCGGTAGAGGCCGATCTCCGCTGTGGCGATCAGGGCCGTGACATGTGAGTAGAGCTTTTCCACTTCCTCGTCATGTTCGCCCAGGACGCGGAAGGCCTGGTCCAGCTGGGTCATGTCCCGGAACTCGATTTCCAGCAGAAAATCCCGGCAATTGTCGCTGGCCAAATTCAGTTTGCGCCGCAGCAGCCGCCAGCCCATCACCACGCCGCGCTCCTGCAGATAGCTCATCCATTGCTCAACCGCGCTGGCAAAGCTCAGCGCCTTGGCCTCGTGATGCAGGTCGATGGAGCAGTGATACAGGTTCATGGGGCGGCCCTTGGCAGAATCAACTCAAGGGAAAGTCTGCCACAGAAAGGTTAGGCGGCGGTTAAACGGAAAACGCCGCCCGGTTTCCCAGGGCGGCGTTTGAATTCTGGCAGGAAGGAGAAGGGCTTAGCTCTCCTCTTCCTCCTCGCCGTTTTCCGCGATCCAGGCAACCGACACGACTTCCTCGCCCTTGCCGGTGTTGAACACCCGGACCCCGCCGGCCGAACGCGAGCGGAAGGAGATGCCATCCACCGGGACCCGGATCGATTGGCCCTTGGAGGTGGCCAGCATGATCTGGTCGTCCAGTTCCACCGGGAAGGAGGCAACGATTTCACCGCCGCGCATCGCCTTGTCCATCGCGGTGACACCCATGCCGCCGCGGCCGCGCACCGGATAATCGTGCGAGGACGACAGCTTGCCGGAGCCGCCCGCGGTGATCGTCAGAATCAGGTTCTCGGCTGCCGACATCTCCGCATAGAGTTCGGTCGAGAAATTCGGATCCTCGACAGCGTCCTCATCCGTGGATTCGGCGTCATCTGTCAGACCGGCCATGGCGCGGCGCATCTTGAGGTAGGCGGTGCGCTGCTCCGGCGTGTATTTCGAGTGGCGGATAACGGACATCGACACAACGCTGTCCTCGCCGGTCAGCTTGATGCCGCGGACACCTGTGGATTCGCGCGAGTTGAACACGCGAACGTCGGTGGAGCGGAAGCGGATGGCGCGGCCCGAGTTGGTGAACAGCATCACGTCATCGTCTTCCGAGCAGATGCGCACGTTCACCAGCTTGACGGATCCGTCCTCCGGCAGTTTCATCGCGATCTTGCCGTTGCGGCGGACGTTGGTGAAGTCGGACAGACGGTTGCGGCGCACGTCGCCGCCCGAGGTGGCAAAGACCACCTGCAGGTTTTCCCATTCCTCGTCCGGCACATCGACCGGCATGATGGCGGCAATGGAAACCCCGGTCGGGATCGGCAGGATGTTGACGATCGCCTTGCCCTTGCCGGTGCGGCCGGACTGCGGCAGGCGCCAGGTCTTGAGCTTGTAGACCATGCCGTCGGTGGTGAAGAACAGGAGCTGGGTGTGGGTGTTGGCCACAAACAGCGTGGTCACCACATCCTCTTCTTTGGTCTGCATGCCGCTGAGGCCCTTGCCGCCGCGCTTCTGGGCGCGGAAGTCGGCCAGCGGGGTGCGCTTGATGTAGCCGCCGGAGGTCACGGTCACCACCATGTCCTCGCGCTCGATCAGGTCCTCGTCCTCCATGTCGCCGGACCAGTCGACGATCTCGGTGCGGCGCGGTACGGCGAAGTTGTCGCGCACTTCGCGCAGCTCGTCGCCGATGATGCCCATGATGCGCTCGCGCGAGGACAGAATCTCAAGGTATTCCTTGATCTTGCGGGCCAGTTCTTCCAGCTCGTCCGTCACCTCTTTCACGCCGATCTGAGTCAGGCGCTGCAGGCGCAGCTCCAGGATGGCGCGGGCCTGGGTTTCGGACAGGTTATAGGTCCCGTCGTCGTTCATGGTGTGGGTCGGGTCGTCAATCAGGCGGATGTAATCCGCGATATCGGCGGCCGGCCAGCGGCGGGTCATCAGCTTTTCCCGCGCTTCAGCCGCGTCCGCCGAGGAACGGATGGTGGCGACGATTTCATCGACGTTGGAGACGGCAACGGCCAGACCGCAGAGGATATGGCTGCGTTCGCGGGCCTTGCGCAGCTC
This sequence comes from Leisingera coralii, assembly GCF_049056525.1. Taxonomy (NCBI): domain Bacteria; kingdom Pseudomonadati; phylum Pseudomonadota; class Alphaproteobacteria; order Rhodobacterales; family Roseobacteraceae; genus Leisingera; species Leisingera coralii. The sequence goes on from NZ_JBHUPT010000034.1 coordinate 149,113, forward strand.
ATAGGCGGTGCGGCGCGCAACCACGTCCTCGCGGAAGTCGATGAAGGACGTCAGGAACTTGCGCAGCGTCAGCTGTTCCGGCCGGCCGCCGTTCAGCGCCAGCATGTTACAGCCAAAAGAGGTCTGCATCGGGGTGAAGCGGTAGAGCTGGTTCAGCACCACCTCGGGCGTTGCGTCCCGTTTCAGCTCAACCACCACCCGCACGCCGTTGCGGTCGGATTCGTCCTGCACATGAGACACACCCTCGATCCGCTTTTCGCGAACCTGTTCGGCGATCTTCTCGATCATCGCGGCCTTGTTCACCTGATAGGGAATCTCATCCACGACAATGGCATAGCGGTCTTTCCTGATCTCCTCCACGCGTGTTTTCGCGCGGATGATCACGCTGCCGCGGCCCTCCAGGTAAGCCTTGCGGGCGCCGGAGCGGCCCAGCATTACGCCGCCGGTCGGGAAGTCCGGGCCGGGGATGAATTCGATCAGCTGTTCGCTGGTCAGGTCCGGGTCGTCGATCAGCGCAAGCGTTGCGTCGACCACTTCTCCCAGGTTGTGCGGCGGGATGTTGGTGGCCATGCCGACAGCGATGCCACCGGCGCCGTTGACCAGCATGTTCGGGAAACGGGCCGGAAGCACCGTCGGCTCGCGGTCCTTGCCGTCGTAGTTGTCCTGGAAATCGACGGTCTCTTTCTCGATATCCGCCAGGAGCGCCGCGGCGGGCTTGTCCATGCGGACCTCGGTGTAACGCATGGCCGCCGGGTTGTCGCCGTCCATCGAGCCGAAGTTGCCCTGGCCGTCCAGGAGCGGCAAGGACATCGAGAAGTCCTGCGCCATCCGCACCAGCGCGTCATAGATCGCGCTGTCGCCGTGCGGGTGGTACTTACCCATTACATCGCCGACCGGGCGGGCCGACTTGCGGTATGCCTTGTCGTGGGTGTTGCCGGATTCGTGCATCGCATAGAGGATGCGGCGGTGAACCGGCTTCAGACCGTCCCGCAGGTCCGGGATGGCCCGGCTGACGATGACCGACATCGCATAGTCGAGATACGAGTTGCGCATCTCGGTCTCGATGGAGACTGTCGGCCCATCATATGCCGGGCGTTCCGGCAGGTTTTCTTCCATGTTTTCAGGAGTTTCCGGCGTATCGCTCACGTTGGCTGCCCGCTCTTTCTTCTGGCTCTATATATTGTGTTTGCACCCTATCAGATACCGTATATGCGGCGCAAGCAAACAGCGGGGAACAGCGGAAACAGGCCGTTCACACATCGGTAACGCACTGTTTTTGGGGAAATTAACCAAATGCAGCCTAGCATCATCAGGAGGGGGCAAAGATTGGAGGCTACAGATGGAGACCAGCGAAACCGAGCTGATGCTGAAAGGATACGGGCTGACCACGGCGGAATTCACCTACCGGATGCCTGATTACATCCATGTCCTGAATACGTTTGTCTGGCAGCAATACGACCTGGCGCCGGATCACCCGCGACTGTTCGAGTTCATCGAATTCTGGCAGCGCGAGATTGAGGGGCCGCTGCACTCGGTCCGCTTCACCCACCGAAAGATGATCGGACCGGGCGAGTGGCGGAACGTCGTCGGGGAGTTTCAGGTCCACTAACCGCCTGGCCGCCTAGGCCGAGCAGCTGGCACCGCCAAGCACGCAGAACTTGGCGCAATGGGGATGGTTCAGCTGCACCGGCCGTTCGGCCTCGGCCAGGGTTTCACCCATTTCGAATTCCGGCGCGTAAGGCAGCAGGGTGCAGGCCAGTACTGCGGGTTTCTCTGCGCCTTTGCGCTTGACCACCATCCGCGACGAGGCGCACATGACACTGTCCGGGCTCTTGTTGAGGATCCCCCAGCAAGCAGTTGTGATTTCAGGGACTTCCACGGTTTCGTCCATTTCCGGAAACAGCACGGTCTGGCCCGGGTCCTGCGCGTCGATGGCAAAGCCATGCGCGGCAAACAGCGCGGCATAGCCGGCCCGGGCTTCGGCCTCGCTTTCGGCCCAAACGGTGCGGCCTGCCACCGCCATCCGGAAACCATTGTCGCGCAGCCATTCCATGCCCTCGATGGTCTTGTCAAAGCTGCCTGCGCCGCGCTCCTCGTCATGCAGCGCCGCGCTGTGGTGGTCGACGGAAATCCGCAGGGTCAGCTTGTCCCCAAACTGCTCGCGTAGTTCCAGCAGTCCGGCTTTCACCGTCTTGCGCATCATCGGGCGCATGGCGTTGGTGAGGATCAGCACCTCGAATCCGCGCGCCAGGGCGGCCCGCGCCATGCCGATCATTTCGGGGTTCATGAAGGGCTCGCCGCCGGTGAAACCGATTTCCCGGACCGGCCATCCGCGTTCGGAGATCTGGTCCAGGTAGCTCTGCACTTCGGCCTCGGTCAGATAGACCAGCGCATCGTTGGTGGGGGAGCTCAGGATATAGCAGTTGCTGCACTCGATATTGCACAGCGTGCCGGTGTTGAACCACAGCGTCTGCGGATTGCCGAGCGGAACAGAGGCGCGTTCCTGACCATTTGCCGTCACATAGGCGTCTTGAAACTTGCCTAGGTTCGCAACGGGTTTTTGCAGGTCTTTCATGCAGATGTCCTCTGAGGCAGTTCCTTTCGCGGGAAGCTACCTTATACTGGTCGGGAAATGAAAGCAGCCGGACGGGCACATGACAGGGATGTGAGCGGCAGTGTGCCGCGCCTGCACCGGCTTAGACAGGAAGAACAACAATGGTTTCGCGTGTGATACCGGTCGACCCGTTTGACCTGGTGATTTTCGGCGGCACTGGCGATCTGGCGCAGCGTAAAATCCTGCCGGCGCTGTTCCGCCGCTATTGCGCGGGCCAGCTGCAGGGCGGCGAGCGGATCATCGGAGCAGCGCGGACGGCCATGAGCAGCGCGGACTACCGCACCGTCGTGGCGGAATCGGTCCGCGAACACGCAGGCCCCAAGGCCTGCGGCGGCGGCGCGCTGGAGTCGTTTTTGGAGCGGGTCAGCTATGTCGCGCTGGATGCCTTGGGCGAGGCGGGCTGGCAGCAGCTTGGCCAAGCGCTGGAGGGGGCAGAGGATCCGCGGATCCGCGTGTTCTATTTTTCCGTCGGGCCGGGCCTGTTCGGACCGCTGGCGGAACGGCTGCACCGCCACGGGCTTGCCACGCCGCAGACCCGGATCGTGGTGGAAAAACCCTTTGGCCGCGATCTGGCCTCTGCGCGCGAGCTGAACCGGACGCTCGCCACCCATTTCGACGAGGGCCAGATCTACCGGATCGACCATTACCTGGGCAAGGAGACGGTGCAGAACCTGATGGCGGTCCGATTTGGCAACATGCTGTTCGAGCCGCTGTGGAACAGCCAGTATGTCGACCACATCCAGATCACAGTGGCCGAGACGGTTGGCGTCGAGGGGCGCGAGGAGTATTATGAGCGTGCCGGCGCCATGCGCGACATGATGCAGAACCATCTCATGCAGCTTCTGTGTCTGATTGCGATGGAGCCGCCGGCCAAGTTCGACCCGGACGCTGTGCGTGACGAAAAGCTCAAGGTGATCCGGGCGCTGGATCCGGTGGAGCCGCATCACATCGTGCGCGGCCAGTATCAGGCGCGGCTCGATCCGGAGGCGCCGCACCCGTCCTACCGCGGGCTGGTGAACAACCCGCGCAGCACCACCGAAAGCTATGTGGCGCTGAAGGCGCATATCAGTAACTGGCGGTGGGCGGGCACGCCGTTCTACCTGCGCACGGGCAAGCGGCTGGTGAACCGTTCTTCGGTCATCAACGTGATGTTCAAGGACGCGCCGCATTCGATTTTCGGGGCCGAGGCGGGACGCCATGCCAATCACCTGAAGATCCGGCTGCAGCCGAACGAGGGTATTACCCTCAGCGTGACCATCAAGGAGCCGGGGCAGGGCGGCATGCGGCTGATCGACGTGCCGCTGGACATGAGCTTTGCCGAGGCGCTGGGGCCGGAGGGCAGCGATCCGCCAGACGCCTATGAGCGGCTGATTATGGATGTTGTGCGCGGCAACCAGACGTTGTTTATGAGGGGGGACGAGGTTGAGGCGGCCTGGGCTTGGACCGATCCGATAATTGAGGGCTGGAAATCCAGAGGCGATGTGCCTAAACCCTACGTTAGCGGTACCACAGGTCCAGAGGATGCCGATTTGCTGATGCGCCGCGACGGGCGGGAATGGAGGGGGATCAACCCATGAAATTCAACGAATACCCTGATCAGGACATGCTGGCGATCGAAGTCGCGAATGAGATTGCTGGGGATCTGAAAACGCATCTTCTGCATCATGACTCCGCGTCCTTTGCGGTTGCCGGCGGCACGACGCCCGGACTCATCTTTGACGATCTTTGTGCGGCGGATATCGATTGGGACCGGGTGCATGTAATGGCAACCGATGAACGCTGGGTGCCTTCGGACAGCGCGCGCTCCAATGCTGCGATGATCCGGGCACGGCTGCTGCAAAACCGGGCGTCTGCGGCGCAATTCCTGCCGTTCCATGTGCCGGAACGCGAGCCGGAGGATGTTCTGGCGGAACTCGAAAGCCTGGTGGTGCCGGAGCTGCCGCTGTCGGTGCTGCTGCTGGGCATGGGCGAAGATATGCACACCGCGTCTCTGTTCCCCGGCGCCGTGGGAATCGAAGCTGCGCTGGAGGCGGATGCGCCTGCGCTCACGGTCATGCGCCCAAGCAGCCAGCCGGAAACCCGGGTCAGTCTGACGGCACGGGTGCTGGACGGCGCAATTGCGAAACACCTGGTGATTTTTGGCGATGCCAAACGGCGGGCGCTTGAACAGGCGATGTCATTGCCGCCGGAAGATGCGCCGGTCCAGGCCGTATTGTCCGAGGCCTCCGTCCACTGGGCACCTTGATTTTCAGGAAAACTGAGTATGTTTGAAGGCTTGAAGACGCTGCATGCAGAGAAATGCGGCGGAGATATAACTGAACTTTTTGAAAATGACCCGCAACGGGCCAGCGGTTTCAGCGTGCGGTTCGAAACGCTGTTGTTCGATTATTCCAAGACGCGGATTACTGCAGAGGTGCGCGAAGGCCTGACCGCCTTGTGCGAGGATCGGGATGTTGCCGGACGGCGTGCGGCTATGTTCGATGGCGGACTGATCAACGAAACGGAACAGCGCGCGGTGCTGCATACCGCCCTTCGCGACCCGGACGGGCCAGAGCTGATGGTTGACGGAGAAGAAGTCCGTGCGTCCTTGCGGCATACGCTGGAGCGGATGGAGGATCTGGCGCGCCGGGTGCGCTCCGGTGCTCTGGCCGGGCCGGGCGGCACCTTCACCGATGTCGTGAATATCGGCATTGGCGGCTCCGATCTGGGGCCGGTGATGGCAACCTTGGCATTGGCGGCCTATCATGACGGCCCGCGCTGCCACTTCGTGTCCAACGTGGACGGAGCCCACATTCATGACATCCTGCAACGGCTTGATCCCAAGACAACTTTGGTGATTGTCGCTTCCAAGACCTTCACTACCGTGGAAACCATGACCAATGCTGCCACCGCCCGGCGCTGGGTCGAGGCCGGCGGCGGTGATCCGGCGCGCCAGTTTCTCGCTCTGTCTACGTCCGAGGAGGAAACGGCAGCCTTTGGCATCCCGCCGGAGCATGTGTTCGGCTTCGAGGATTGGGTCGGCGGGCGCTATTCGGTCTGGGGGCCGATCGGGCTGAGCCTGATGCTGGCCGTCGGGCCGGAGCATTTCCGGGCTTTCCTGGCGGGCGGCAAGTCGATGGACGATCACTTCCGCACGGCTCCCTGGGAGCAGAACATGCCGGTGATGCTGGCGCTGACCGGGATCTGGCACCATCAGGTCTGCGGCTATCCGACCCGCGCCGTGCTGCCCTATGATCAGCGGCTGCGGCGCCTGCCCGCGTACCTTCAGCAGCTGGAGATGGAGTCGAACGGCAAATCCGTTGCAATGGACGGCACGCCCTTGCCTTACAACTCCGGTCCGGTTGTCTGGGGGGAGCCCGGCACCAACGGCCAGCACGCTTTCTACCAGCTGCTGCATCAGGGCACCACGGTTGTGCCTGCCGAGTTTCTGGTGGCAGCCAAAGGGCATGAGCCGAAGCTGGAACAGCACCACCAGCTGCTGGTCGTGAACTGCCTGGCCCAATCCGAGGCGCTGATGCGCGGGCGCAGCCTGAATGAAGCCTGCGCGCTGATGAAGGCGGCAGGCTATGAAGGTGCGGAACTGGACCGGCAGGCGCGGCACCGGGTGTTCCCGGGCAACCGCCCTTCCACCACGCTGATCTACCCGCAGCTGACGCCCTATGTGCTGGGCCAGATCATCGCGCTGTACGAGCACCGGGTGTTTGTCGAGGGGGTGATCCTGGGCATCAACTCCTTTGACCAATGGGGCGTGGAACTGGGCAAGGAGCTGGCAAACTCCCTGCTTCCCCTGTTGCGCGGCGAGGGGCCTGCAGAGCGGAAGGACGGGTCAACCCGTGCCCTCCTCAAGTTTGTTCAGGATGCGCAGTAGGACGCAGTCAGGGCATCGTCACGCTGCTGGTTATGGTGTTCACGAACTTGCCGGACTCAGGGTCGGTCAGGGACGAAAACGTGCCGCCGCCCTGTGCTTCGGCCCATGGGCCGGTTCCGCCGCTCAGGGTCCAGCTTCCTGTCATCGCGCCTGATTGATCCATTCCTTCAGCCTCCCAATGCAACACGACCTTTTCCCCCGCGCTGTCGACAAAGGCACAGATGCCACCGCCCTCAACCTCGCCTGAGGCGACCTCGACCGCACCGAAACAGGGGCCTGCGGCACCATTCATAGGATGCTCCGCTTCCTCCATTTCGACGTTTTCATAGGAGCTGCTGATCTGCATCACCATATGGTTTTCGGAAATCTGATTGACCGAGCTGGTCGAAATGCCTGTTCCCTTGCCCGGCTGCTCCCAGGTTGTGCCGGCCATTCCGGTTCCAGCGCTGAATGCGCAAAGCACTGCTGCGGTCAAACATTGACGAGTCATACTGATACCCTCCCAACCATGCCGCCTGCACCTTGCAGGCGTGTGGTATCAGTCTAGCACAATTCGCACGGCGCCGCGCGGCAGGCAACTAGCGGGAGGGCGCGCACCGGTGCACCGCCTGGTGGAGCGCAAGTAAGTTCTTGAAATTCAGGGAATTCTGGAGCGGGTAGCGGGAATCGAACCCGCGCGTTCAGCTTGGGAAGCTGACAGGCTACCATTACATCATACCCGCCTGTGAAAAGCAGGATTATGCTGCAGCGCCAAGGAGGTCAAGGGCGCTGCAGCGGAATTTTCGGCCCTTAAGGCATCAGCCGCGGCGGCGGCGGCGGCGGCCTCCGCCAGCGCCTTCGCTGTCACCGCCGCCGGTGTTGAAGTTCACCTGCGGCAGGGTCACAACGGTTTCCAGGATCGGGAAGGGTTCAGCCGAGTTCGGGATCGCCGAGGCGTTCACGAAATGCTCCTGGAACCGGGGTTCCACGGCGGTTTCGATCTTCTCGATGTTTCGGACGGTTTCCTCGATCTCGCCGCGCGCTTCGGTATTCAGCAGCGCGATGCGGGCGCCAGTGCCGGCCGCGTTGCCGGCCGAAGTGACCTTCTCCAGCACGCAGTCGGGGATCATCCCCAGCACCATCGCGTGCTTGGCAGAGATGTGCGCGCCAAAGGCGCCTGCCAGAACGACCCGGTCCACCTTGTCGACACCGAACTTGTCCATCAGCAGGCGCGCGCCAGAGTACAGCGCCGCCTTGGCCATCTGGATCGCCCGGATGTCCGGGTTGGTGACGGTGATGGTCGGGCCGCCCTCGGCGGAGCCGTCCCACAGCATATAGGCATTGGTGCGGCCGTCCTGAATGCAGCGGGCCGAACCGGTCTGCTCAGCCGAGCCGATCAGACCAGAGGCATCCAGGACGCCCGCCAGGCGCATTTCGGCAATCGCCTCGATGATGCCGGAGCCGCAGATGCCGGTGATGCCGGTGGTGGCAATGGATTCGGCAAAACCTTGTTCGTCGGACCAGATTTCGGAACCGATGACACGGAATCGGGGCTCCTTGGTCTCCGGGTTGATCTCGACACGCTCGATGGCGCCGGGGGCGGCCCGCTGGCCGCTGGAGATCTGCGCACCCTCAAACGCTGGGCCGGTGGGGGAGGAGCAGGCTAAGACCTTTTCCTTGTTGCCCAGCAGGATCTCGGCATTGGTGCCGACGTCGACAACCAGCACCAGATCCTCGGATTTGTCGGGGGCTTCCGACAGCGCCACGGCGGCGGCGTCGGCGCCGACATGGCCCGCGATGCAGGGCAGCAGATAGACGCGGGCAGCGGGGTGGATGTTCAGATCCAGCTCAACCGCGCGCAGCGCCAGCGAATTGGAGGTTGCCAGCGCAAACGGTGCCTGGCCCAGCTCGAACGGGTCGATGCCGAGGAACAGGTGGTGCATCACTGGGTTGCAGACAAAGACCGCATCCACGATCAGCGCCTTGTCGATCTCCGCCTCTGCCGCGATCTGGGTGAACAGCGCGTTCATGCCCTCGCGCACCGCGCGGGTCATCTCCTGGTCGCCGCCCTTGTTCATCATCGAATAGGACACCCGGCTCATCAGGTCCTCGCCAAAGCGGATCTGCGGGTTCATGATGCCCGAGGAGGCGACGACTTCGCCAGTTTGCAAATCGCACAGATGCGCGGCGATGGTGGTGGAGCCGAGGTCAACCGCCAGTCCGTAGACCGAGCCTTCGTAATACCCGGGCCAGATGTGCATGATCTTGGGCGGGTGGTTGGCATCGCCCAGATGAACGGCAACGGTGACTTTCCAGCCGCCCTTGCGCAGCACTGGCTGCAGAACGTGCAGGATATGCAGGTCGGTCTTGACGCCCTTCAGCTCCCACTGGGTTTCCAGCGCCTCGATCAGCCGCTCCATATCGCCGGACGGCTTGTGCATGTCGGGCTCTTCCACCTCGACATAGAACAGCCGGGTGGAGGGGGTCATGATGATGTCGCGGGCCTCGGCACGCTTACGCACCACCTGGCGGTGCACTTGGCTCTCGGGCGGCACGTCTACCACGATGTCGCCCTGGATTGTTGCCTGACAACCCAGGCGGCGGCCGTCGATCAGCCCGCGCTTATCCTTGTAGCGCTGCTCGACCTTGTTCCACTCGCTGAGCGCGCCCTCCTGCACGGTGACACCGTGCTTGGGGAACTCACCGTAGGAGGGCGTGATCTGGCATTTCGAGCAGATCCCGCGGCCGCCGCAGACCGAGTCGAGATCGACCCCCAGCTGCCGGGCGGCGGTGAGGATCGGCGTGCCCACGGGGAAACGCCCGCGCTTGCCGGAGGGGGTAAACACAACGAGGGGTTCGTCAGTCATGCCTGTGGCCTTCTCATTCCGCAATTTAGGCGGAGCATATGGGCTTTTGCGGCAAGCGAAAGGCAATGCGCGGCATTTTCCCGTCTGCTGGCGCCATTTTTGCAGATTTGATGACTTTGGAATGCGGTTTTTTACGGCCCCGGGCTCAGGAGGCCTGCTGCCGCTCAACCTCTTTCAGCCACGCCAGAACCTGCGCCCGGCTGCCGTCCAGCTGCGGGGCAGGCGCGCGCGTTGCGGGATCGGGCAGGCCGCTCATCTTAATCGGATTGCCAGCTGACAAATGCGCGGGGCGCCCGTTTTCTCCCAGAACCTCCACGACCATATTGCGGGCCAGGATCTGCGGATCCTGAAGCACTTGATCGACGGTCTGGATCGGCCCGGTTGGAATGCCTGCCTCCGTCAGCAGAGCGATCCAGTGCTCCTTTGAACCGTCCAGTGTCACGGCCTCGATCAACCGTTTCAGAAGGCGGGCGTTTTCGCAGCGGGCGGGGTTGGTGGCAAAGCGCGGGTCGCCGGCAAGCGGCAATTGCAGCACATCGCAGAGCCGGGCAAACAGCGCGTCGTTGCCTGCGGCGATCACAAACAGCCCGTCCGATGCGTGAAAGGTCTCAAAAGGGGTGATCGAGGGATGACGCGCGCCGGAGGGCTGCGGCGCTTCACCCGTCACCGCAGTAATCGCGATGGCGTGTTCCAGCAGCGCCAGCTGGCTGTCCAGCATGGCGACGTCGACAAACTTTCCTTGCCCGGTTTTCTGAACGTCCAGAAGCGCCGCCAGGATGCCGTGGCCCAGGAACATGCCTGCCACGATGTCGCCGATCGAGGCACCGACCCGCACCGGCTCGCGGTTCTTCTCGCCGGTGATCGACATCACCCCGCCGCGCGCCTGGACCACCATGTCATAAGCCGGTTTCAGGGCATCCGGCCCGCTGTGGCCGAAACCGGAGACGGCGCCGTAGATCAGCCGTGGATATTGCGCGTGCAGCACGTCCCAGCCGTAGCCCAGCCGCTGCATCACCCCGGGGCGGTAGTTCTCCATCAGCACGTCTGCTTGCGCAAGCAGCCGTTCGAAAATGGCGCGGTCCTCCGGCGCCTTCAGATTCAGCGCAATGCTTTCCTTGCCGTGATTGATGGTGGCGAAATAGGCGCTCTCGCCGTCCTTGAACGGCGGGAAGGCGCGGGTGTCGTCGCCATCGCCGGGGCGCTCCACCTTGATCACCCTGGCACCAAGGTCCGACAGGATCATGGAGCAGTAGGGGCCGGCCAGCACATGGGTCAGGTCGAGAACGGTGATGTTTTCCAACGGTCCGGGCATGGTGAGTCCTGTTCGCGCTTCGATGGGGTAAAGTCCTAACTTACCTGTGAAACAGTTCCTTGATGCAAGTCAGGAAAAGCCGGGTTTTCTGCACCGCAGGAATTCTTGCCCTCTGCCTCTTTTCCCCCGGCCGGTTCTGTGCCATAGGGTCACCGCCAAACGGGGTTATGCATGGGGATGACAAATGCAGATTCGTGAGGCTCTCACCTTTGATGACGTTCTTTTGGTGCCGGGCGCGTCCAGCGTGCTGCCGAACACCGCCGATACCCGCACCCGGGTGACCCGGTCGGTGTCGCTTAACATCCCGCTGCTCAGCTCGGCGATGGACACCGTGACCGAGTCCCGCATGGCGATTGCCATGGCGCAGGCCGGCGGCATCGGGGTGATCCACAAGAACCTGAACGTCGAAGAACAGGCCCGCGAAGTGCGCCGGGTGAAACGCTTCGTCTCCGGCATCGTGTACAACCCCATCACCCTGACCGCAGAGCAGACGCTGGCCGACGCCAAGGCGCTGCAGGAGCGCTACCGGGTGACTGGTTTCCCGGTGGTGGACGGCTCCGGCCGCGTTGTCGGTATCGTCACCAACCGCGACATGCGCTTTGCCTCCGATGACAGCACCCCGGTGTCGGTCATGATGACCTCTGACAACCTTGCGATGCTGCAGGAGCCCGCCGATCTGGAAGAGGCCAAGTCGCTGATGAAGGCGCGCCGGATCGAAAAGCTGCTGGTCACCGACAAGAACGGCAAGCTGACCGGCCTTTTGACCCTCAAGGACACCGAGCAGGCGGTTCTGAACCCCACCGCCTGCAAGGATGAATTGGGCCGCCTGCGCGTGGCGGCTGCCAGCTCCGTTGGCGACAGCGGCTTTGCCCGCTCCGAGGCGCTGATCGACGCGGGCGTTGATATCGTCGTGGTCGACACGGCGCATGGTCATTCCGCCGGCGTGATCGAGGCGGTGAAGCGGGTCAAGGCGCTGTCCAGCAAGGTTCAGGTGATTGCCGGCAACGTGGCCACCGGCGAAGCCACCCGTGCCCTGATCGACGCGGGCGCGGATGCGGTCAAGGTCGGCATCGGCCCGGGCTCGATCTGCACCACCCGCATGGTGGCAGGCGTGGGCGTGCCGCAGCTGACCGCGATCATGGATTGCGCAAGCGCCGCAGGCGACACTCCGGTGATCGCCGATGGCGGCATCAAGTTCTCGGGTGACTTCGCCAAAGCCATTGCGGCCGGCGCCTCCTGCGCGATGGTCGGTTCGATGATCGCGGGCACTGATGAATCCCCGGGCGAAGTTATCCTGTACCAGGGCCGCTCGTACAAATCCTACCGCGGCATGGGCTCGATGGGCGCGATGGCGCGCGGCTCTGCCGACCGCTACTTCCAGAAGGATGCCGCCAGCGACAAGCTGGTGCCGGAAGGGATCGAGGGCCAGGTGCCGTACAAGGGCGGTGCATCCGCAGTGATCCACCAGCTGGTCGGCGGCCTGCGCGCAGCAATGGGCTACACCGGCTGCGCCACCGTCGATGAGATGCGCAAGAACTGCAACTTTGTCCGCATCACCGGCGCCGGGCTCAAGGAAAGCCACGTGCACGATGTGCAGATCACCCGCGAAGCGCCGAACTACCGGGTGGGATAAGCTGATGATGGCCGCGTGTGAAATTGGGGCAGGGGCATGACCCCCGCCGCCCGCCTGCAGGCGGCCATTGAAATCCTCGACCAGATATTGGACGGGGAACCGGCGGAAAAGGCGCTGACCTCCTGGGGACGCCGCAGCCGCTTTGCCGGCTCCAAGGACCGCGCCGCCGTGCGAGATCATGTGTTCGACGCGGTGCGCTGCCTGCGCTCGCACGCGGCTCTGGGCGGCGCCCGCAGCGGGCGGGGGCTGATCCTGGGTGCCTTGCGGGAAGCCGGGCAGGACCCGGACGAAGTCTTTACCGGTCAGGGCCATGCCCCCGCGCCGCTGAGCGAGGCGGAACGCCAGGTTCTGCCGCCGCCAGAAGGGGCCGAGGCGCTGGATATTCCCGATTGGCTGTGGCCCGAGTTCAGTGACAGTCTAGGACAGAATGCCGAAACCGCCGCGCAGGCCTTGCGCAGCCGCGCACCAGTGCATCTGCGGGTGAACGCGGGCCGGGGCACATTGCAGCAGGCACAGGACGCTCTGGCCGCCGAGGGGATAGCCACCCAGCCGCACCCCGCGGCTTCAACCGCGCTGGAAGTTACTGATGGTGCACGCAAGCTGCGCAATGCCAAGGCCTATCTGGACGGTCTTGTTGAGCTGCAGGACGCGGCCAGCCAGGCGGTGGTAGAACAGCTGCCGCTGCAAGATGGCATGTCCGTCCTCGATTATTGCGCCGGAGGCGGCGGCAAGAGTCTCGCGATGGCGGCCCGCGCCCGGATCCGCCTGCACGCCCATGACGCCGATCCCAAGCGGATGAAAGACCTGCCGGAGCGCGCCGCGCGGGCAGGCGCCCGAGTGACACTTCTTTCCCCCGCGAATGCCGACCAGTCGGGGCCCTTTGACCTTGTGCTGTGTGATGTGCCTTGTTCCGGCTCTGGATCCTGGCGGCGGGCACCGGAAGGGAAGTGGCGTCTGACCCGCGGCGCGCTGAATGCATTGCGGCAGACCCAGTCGGAAATATTGCGCAGAGCCGCGGTGCTGACAGCCCCTGGGGGCACTTTGGCCTATGCGACATGTTCCATGCTGCAGGGCGAGAACTCGGCGCAAGTTCAGAGCTTTATTCAAGAGTATCCGGAGTGGTCCCTGGCAGCGGAGCAGAGCTGGCAGGTCCAGGATGGCACCGATGGTTTCTATGTTGCCGTGTTGACGCGCGCAAAGGCCGGTTGATAGGGTCGCGGCCGGGAAACCTTCAGTTATCATTAACGTGGTTTTAACCTAAACCGCCGCGTTATGGCGTCACCAAGCACTGACCATGGAGCCGTAATGTCCGGTCGCCAAGAGACTTCCGTTCCGGAACTGCGCGTTTATGCGCCTGAACACGCCAGGCTGGCCGCGACGCTGCTGCTGGCCTTGATGCTGATGTTCGGACCCTGGCTGTTTCCGATGCCCGACTGGATGAGCCGCGGGTTCATCATGGTGGGGCTGACGCTGACGGCGGTGGCGGTGCTGATGGTGGCGCAGACCCGGATGCGGCTGAACGCGCGGGCAATGGCGGCGGAACTGCTGACCGGTTTCATCGAAAAAGATGCAACACCCAGCTTTGTCACCGACGATGACGGGGTAATCCATGCCTGCAACGGCGCCGCGGTAAAGCGGTTCCAGGACGCCAGCCGTGACACGCTGGCGGGCACTTTGCGCTCGATCCTGGCGAACCCCTCCGCTGTTCTGTACCGGCTGCAGTGCCGCGCTCGCGTCGATGGCGCCGCGCGCGAGGATATCGTGACCCGGCGCGGCCACGTGCGGCTGGCCGTGCACCAGATGAATGGCGGCAGCTTCCTGTGGCGGGTTGAGGATATTCTGGACCGCGGCGGAAATGGCCGCGGGGCAGAGTCGATGCCGGTACCGATGATCACCGTGGGCCGCACCGGTGCGGTTCTGTTCATGAACGAGGCCGCCCGCAGCCTGATTGGCGAAAGGGTGAAGTCCACTGATCGCCTGTTTACCGCGCTGCCGGTTTTGCCGGGGCGGATCAACACGCTCAGCACCAAGAACGGCCCTGTGCAGGTTCTGGTCAGGGAAAACAACCGCAACCAGGGCCGCAGCGAGCTGTTCCTGATGGAAGTGGACGAAAGCGGGCTCGACGCGGCGCAGGCCGGGCTGGAGGCCTTGCCGGTGCCCTTCCTCAAGGTTGCGCCCACCGGTGAGATCCTGACCACCAACCGGATGGCCCTGCGCCTGCTGGGCGTGGAAAGCTGCGCCAACCTGAAACTCGGTCAGCTGATGGAAGGTCTTGGCCGCCCGATGTCCGACTGGCTGCGCGACACCGCAGACGGGCTGGCCCCCAACAAATCCGAGTTCCTGCGCCTGTCGCGCTCGGACAAGGAGGTCTTTGTCCAGGTCACCCTGACCCGCGTGGTCGAGGAGGGCACCCCGGTGCTGATCGCGGTTCTGAACGACGCGACTGAACTGAAGACGCTGGAGGCGCAATTTGTGCAAAGCCAGAAGATGCAGGCGATCGGTCAGCTGGCGGGCGGGGTTGCGCATGACTTCAACAACCTGCTGACGGCGATTTCCGGCCATTGCGACCTGCTGCTGCTGCGGCACGATCAGGGCGATCAGGATTATGGCGATCTGATCCAGATCCATGAGAATGCCAACCGGGCGGCCTCGCTGGTCAGCCAGCTGCTGGCGTTCTCGCGCAAGCAGACGCTGCAGCCAGAGATCCTGGACGTGCGTGACACGCTGTCGGATCTGACCCACCTGCTCAACCGCCTGGTGGGCGAGAAGGTCACCCTGACTCTCAGCCACGACCCGGTGATGAAATCAATCCGCGCCGACAAGCGGCAGCTGGAGCAGGTGCTGATGAACCTGGTGGTGAACGCGCGCGATGCGATGCCGCAGGGCGGCGAAATCCGCGTCGAGACCGAAGTCCTCTCTCTGGACAAGCCGCTGGAGCGGGACCGGGCCACCGTGCCTGCCGGCGATTGGGTGACGGTGAAGGTCTCCGACGAAGGCGTCGGGATTGCGCCGGACAAGCTGCAGAAGGTGTTCGAACCTTTCTACACCACCAAGCGCACGGGCGAGGGCACCGGCCTGGGCCTGTCCACGGCCTATGGCATCATCAAACAGACCGGCGGCTATATCTTTGTCGACTCGGTCAAGGGTCACGGCACCCAGTTCACGCTGTTCTTCCCGGTCTTCAAGCAGCAGGCCGACGCGCTGGCCGCGGAGAAGACCGCCGAGGCTGAGGACAAGACCGCAGCCAATCAACATGGCGAGGGTGTGGTTCTGCTGGTCGAGGATGAGGCGCCTGTGCGGGCCTTTGCCTCCCGCGCGCTGCGGATGCGCGGCTACACAGTCCTGGAGGCGGAATCAGCCGAAGATGCGCTGCGCACTCTGGAAGATCCGGGCCTGACGGTGGATGTCTTTGTCACCGACGTGGTGATGCCCGGCATGGATGGCCCCAGCTGGGTGCGTGAAGCTCTGAAGGAACGGCCGGATACCCGTGTGGTCTTTGTGTCCGGCTACGCCGAAGGCGCCTTTGGCGAGGCGGATCCGGAGGTGCCGAACTCGGTGTTCCTGCCCAAGCCTTTCTCGCTGAACCAGCTGACCGAGACGGTGCACGCCCAGTTGCATTGACGCCTGAAGAACTGCGCAAGGAAAAAGCCGCCGGACCCGGCGGCTTTTCTGTGTCAGCGGACCGGGATCGACTCGTAAAGCTCGAACTCCGCCGCCCGTTTGCGCCGCAGGCGGGCCTTGGCCTCCGGGCTCAGCGGCAGGTCCGCCGCCGGGCTCACGTTCTTGCGCTCCAAGAGCAGTTCCGTGTCCAGGCGCTGTTCCAGAAACGTTTTCAGCGCATCCTGGTCCTCGTAGCGGAACAGATGGCTGACCTTGCAGCCGTTCGGTTGCGCTTCCAGGAACTTTGCCTGGCTGCCGACATTGGCAAAGGCGGGCGGCTTGCCCTTGCAATAGCCATGCAGGAAGTCTTCGAAACTGACATCCTTGGTCGAGTTCGGCTTGCCGTCCAGCGCGGGCCGCTGCCGGTAGCGGTACCAGCTGCCGAGCCAGCTGACTGGCTCCCGCATCACCGCTGCAATCTCCAGTTCGGCGCCGCAGACCTTTTCGAACATCGGCCGGATCCACCGGTTGTAGCGGTAGAGCGGTGCGTGCTTCAGCTCCGGCGGGTCGGAGATCACCAGGTCCGCCCGGTTGCGCAATGCGGCCTGAAACGCGGTGGTGCCGGTCTTGGGAACGGACAGAAGCGCCAGCCGTTCCTTGAAAAATATCATCATTCCGTTAACTGCCCGGTAAAAATTCTTGCGCGGCCTTAACCATAAACCACTCTTTAACATCCCGCCCTTGATCTGGGTACATCAGTTTTACCTTGCAATGTTCCCTGTTTGATCTCATAAGGAACAAGAGGTGAACAAAGCAGTGATTGCCGCACGCCCCGGTGTGTGACAGATAGAAAGGGACAAGGGACTATGGCGGATCTTTTGACCATGAAAAATAAAGTAAGCGGTGACAAGCAAAAGGCGCTGGACAGCGCGCTTGCCCAGATTGAGCGGCAGTTCGGCAAGGGCTCCATCATGAAGCTCGGCGATGGCAATGCCATGCAGGAGATCGAGGCGAGCTCCACCGGCTCTCTGGGCCTGGACATCGCGCTGGGGATCGGCGGCCTGCCGATGGGACGGATCATTGAAATCTACGGCCCGGAAAGCTCGGGCAAGACCACGCTGACCCTGCATTGCATTGCAGAACAGCAGAAAAAGGGCGGCGTCTGCGCCTTTGTCGACGCGGAGCACGCGCTGGACCCGCAGTATGCGGCCAAGCTGGGTGTCGATCTGGATGAACTGCTGATCTCGCAGCCCGACACCGGCGAACAGGCGCTGGAAATCACCGACACGCTGGTGCGCTCTGGCGCGGTCAACATGGTGATCGTCGACTCGGTGGCGGCGCTGACGCCCAAGTCCGAACTCGAGGGCGACATGGGTGACAGCAGCGTCGGCGTGCAGGCCCGTCTGATGAGCCAGGCAATGCGCAAGCTGACCGGCTCCATCAGCCGCTCCAAGTGCATGGTGATCTTCATCAACCAGATCCGCATGAAGATCGGCGTGATGTTCGGCAGCCCCGAAACCACCACCGGCGGCAACGCGCTGAAATTCTATTCCTCCGTCCGCCTGGACATCCGCCGTATCGGCTCGATCAAGGACCGGGACGAGGTGGTCGGCAACTCCACCCGGGTCAAGGTCGTCAAGAACAAGGTGGCGCCGCCGTTCAAGCAGGTGGAATTCGACATCATGTATGGCGAAGGCATCTCCAAGATGGGTGAGCTTCTGGATCTGGGCGTGGCGGCCGGTGTCGTCAACAAGTCCGGCGCCTGGTTCTCCTACGGGGATGAGCGGATCGGGCAGGGGCGCGAGAACGCCAAGGTCTTCCTTCGGGAAAACCCCTCCATCGCCTATGACATTGAGGACAAGATCCGCGCCGCGCACGGGCTGGAATTCGAACGCCCGGACCTGGATGATGCGGACGATATCCTTGAGGCTTAAACGCCGGATAATCTGATCAAATCACAAGAACAGGAGGGCGTGGCGCAGGCTGCGCCCTTTTTCGTCGCCAAGCGCCGCTTCCCGCTGTGGACAGTGCCCCGGCAGGGCGGTAAACCTGCCCGGAACGCTTGTTTTAAGCCCGCAAGAGATCCCGCATATGCCGACGCTCAACGATATCCGCTCAACCTTTCTGAACTACTTTGCCAAACAGGGGCATGAGGTCGTCGAATCCAGCCCGCTGGTGCCGCGCAATGACCCCACCCTGATGTTCACCAACTCGGGCATGGTGCAGTTCAAGAACTGTTTCACCGGCGTGGAGACCCGCGACTACAAACGCGCGACCACCTCGCAGAAATGCGTCCGCGCCGGCGGCAAGCATAACGACCTCGACAATGTCGGCTACACCGCGCGCCACCACACGTTTTTCGAGATGCTCGGAAACTTCTCCTTTGGCGATTACTTCAAGGAAGAGGCGATCCCCTTTGCCTGGGAGCTGATCACCAAGGAATTCGATATTTCGAAGGACCGGCTTTACACCACGGTCTATCACACCGACGACGAAGCCTTTGAAATCTGGAAGAAGATGGGCGTGCCGGAAGACCGGATCATCCGGATCGCCACCTCTGACAACTTCTGGCAGATGGGTGATACCGGCCCCTGCGGGCCCTGCACCGAGATTTTCTATGACCACGGCGACCACATCTGGGGCGGCCCTCCGGGCTCGCCGGAGGAAGACGGCGACCGGTTTATCGAGATCTGGAACCTCGTCTTCATGCAAAACGAGAAGTTCGCGGACGGCACCATGGTCGATCTGGACATGCAGTCCATCGACACCGGCATGGGGCTGGAGCGGATTGCGGCGCTGCTGCAGGGCACCCATGACAACTACGAAACCGATCTGTTCAAAGCGCTGATCGAAGCTTCCGCGAATGTGACGAACACCGACCCGTTCGGCGATCAGAACGTGCATCACCGGGTGATCGCCGATCACCTGCGCTCCTGCTCCTTCCTGATTGCCGAGGGCGTGCTGCCCTCGAACGAAGGCCGCGGCTACGTTCTGCGCCGGATCATGCGCCGCGCGATGCGCCATGCCTCGCTGCTGGGCGCCACCGATCCGGTCATGCACAAGCTGGTGCCCGCGCTGGTTCAGAAGATGGGCGCGGCCTATCCGGAACTCGGCCAGGGCCAGGCGCTGATCGAGGAGACCTTTGAGCAGGAAGAAACCCGTTTCCTCAAGACCCTGGACCGCGGCCTTAAACTGCTGGACGAAGCCTCTGCCGGTCTGGGCAAGGGTGACGTGCTGCCGGGTGAGACCGCGTTCAAGCTGTATGACACCTATGGCTTCCCCCTCGACCTGACCCAGGATGCCCTGCGCGCCAAGGAGATCGAGGTCGACACCGACGGCTTCGACGCCGCCATGAAGGCGCAGAAGGAGCAGTCCCGTGCCGGCGGTATCGGTTTGGGTGAAGCGGCGGACGTGAAGGTCTATTTCGACATTGTCGACGCTGCAGGCACCACTGACTTCCTGGGCTACGAAACCGAGAAGGCCGAGGGCCAGATTGTGGCCATCGTCAAGGACGGCGCGCAGCTGCAATCTGCGGCCAAGGGCGACACGGTTCAGATCATCCTGAACCAGACCCCGTTCTATGGTGAAAGCGGCGGTCAGGTTGGTGACACCGGCGTGCTGACCGTCGAAGGCGGCGCAGCCCGCATCATCGACACCAAGAAGGTTGAAGGCCTGTTCCTGCACATCGCCGAAGTCACCGAGGGCAAGATTGCCGTCGGCCAGGGCGCGGCGATGGAAGTGGATCATGACCGCCGCAGCAAGATCCGGGCCAACCACTCGGCAACCCACCTGCTGCACGAAGCCCTGCGCAACGCGCTGGGTGAGCATGTGGCGCAGAAGGGCTCGCTGAACGCCGCTGACCGCCTTCGCTTCGACTTCAGCCACAATAAGGCGATGAGTGCTGACGAACTGAAGAAGGTCGGTGCCGAGGTCAATGATTTCATCCGCCAGAACACGCCTGTGTCGACCCGGATCATGACTCCGGATGATGCGCGCGAACTGGGCGCCCAGGCCCTGTTCGGCGAGAAATACGGTGAGGAAGTGCGCGTTGTCTCCATGGGGCGCGCTCCGACCGGCAAGGGCCATGACGGCGATACCTACTCGATCGAACTGTGCGGTGGTACCCATGTGAAGCAGACTGGCGACATCGGCACTTTTGTGATCCTGGGCGACAGCGCGTCCTCTGCCGGCGTGCGCCGGATCGAGGCATTGACCGGTGCGGCGGCGGTTGAGCATCTGGAGCGGGAAGCGGGCCGTATGGCGGATATCGCGGCGGCGCTGAAGGCGCAGCCTGCGGATGTCATGGACCGTCTCAAGGCGATGATGGATGAGCGCAAGGCGC
This sequence comes from Leisingera coralii, assembly GCF_049056525.1. Taxonomy (NCBI): domain Bacteria; kingdom Pseudomonadati; phylum Pseudomonadota; class Alphaproteobacteria; order Rhodobacterales; family Roseobacteraceae; genus Leisingera; species Leisingera coralii. The sequence goes on from NZ_JBHUPT010000034.1 coordinate 169,328, forward strand.
TGCAGAATGAGATCTCCAATCTCAAGCAGCAGGTCGCGATGGGCGGCGGTTCCGGCGGCGGCGCCGAGGCCAAGGAAATCAACGGCAAGAAATTCCTGGCGCAGGCGCTGCAGGGCGTGTCCGGCAAGGACCTGCGCGGCCTCATCGACAAGCACAAGCAGAACATCGGCTCTGGTGTGATCCTGCTGATCGCCGAGGAGGACGGCAAGGTGGCCGTGGCCGCTGGCGTGACCGATGATCTGACCGGCGATATCTCTGCCGTGGATGTGCTGAAAGCAGCAGTTCCTGCCGTGGGCGGCAAGGGCGGCGGCGGCCGACCGGACATGGCCCAGGGCGGCGGCAAGGACTTCTCCGGCGCCGAGGAGGCGATCAAGGCCGCAGAGGCCGTTCTGGCAGGCTGACCATTTGGTCAAAAAAACACTTGGTCTTTCCGGCAAACTGCCTAAGCTGCCGGGAAGATCATAAACTTGGGAGGCTCCGATGCCCGCGCTCTGGATTGCACATGTGACCGTCACCGACGCCGATGCCTACGGTAAGTATGCCGAACTGGCAGGCCCGGCCATCGCCAAGCACGGAGGGGAGTTCATCGCCCGCGGCGGCCGGTTCGTGCAACTGGAAGGCAAGGAGCGTCCGCGCAATGTGGTCGCCAGGTTCCCGAGCGTAGAAGCCGCGGTCGACTGCTATCACAGCCCGGAATACCAGGAAGCGCTGGACCACGCGCGCGGTGCCTCCGAGCGTGAGCTGATGGTGGTGGAAACCTCCGAGTAATGGTCACCGCTTTTGCGGAAATGCTGAAACGCCACGCGGCCCCGGGCCGGGTGGCGTGGGTTGGTTTGCGCCCTGGCCGGCGGGAAGAGGTTCAGGCGGCTGACAGCGTCGAACTGACGTCCGATGGTCTCGCCGGAGACCACGCCAAGGCAGGCAAACGCGCGGTTACATTGATCCAGGCCGAACATTTGCCTGTCATCGCTGCGCTTGCGGGATTGCAGGCTGTGCAACCGGACCAGCTGCGGCGCAATCTTGTCATTTCAGGGATCAACCTTGCCGCCTTGCGCAAGGCGAGGCTGCAGATCGGCAGTGCGGTGCTTCATGTCACTGGCCCGTGTCCGCCATGTTCGCGGATGGAGGAAGTGCTGGGCCACGGCGGCTACAATGCGATGCGCGGGCATGGCGGCTGGTATGCCGAGGTGCTGCAGCCGGGCAAGGTGGCCTTGGGCGACAGCGTTACGGTTCTGGCACAAACGGAATGAAAAGCGGCGGCAGATTTCTCTGCCGCCGTTTCTCGTCTATCAGGCGCTGGCCTTGGACATCCGCTTGCGCTCATGCGGATCCAGGTAGCGCTTGCGCAGGCGCACGTTGTTCGGGGTCACCTCGACCAGCTCGTCATCGTTGATATAGGCGATGGCCTCTTCCAGCGACAGCGTCATCGGCGTGGTCAGGCGGACCGCGTCGTCTGTGCCGGAGGCGCGCACGTTGGTGAGCTTCTTGCCCTTCAGCGGGTTCACTTCCAGGTCGTTGTCGCGTGAATGCTCGCCGATGATCATGCCGGTGTAGATGTCGGCCTGAGCGCCGATCATCATCTTGCCGCGCTCTTCCAGATTCCACAGCGCGTAAGCCACCGACTGGCCGTTCTCCATCGAGATCAGCACGCCGGCACGGCGCCCCGGGATTGCGCCCTTGTGCGGCGCCCAGCCGTGGAACACGCGGTTCAGCACGCCGGTCCCGCGGGTGTCGGTCAGGAACTCACCGTGGTAGCCGATCAGGCCGCGAGAGGGGACATGGGCGATGATACGGGTCTTGCCTGCACCTGCGGGCTTCATCTCGACCAGCTCACCCTTGCGGGCACCGGTCAGCTTCTCGATCACCGCGCCGGAGTATTCGTCATCCACGTCGATGGTGGCTTCTTCGATCGGCTCCATTTTGACGCCGTCGACTTCCTTCATGATCACCTGCGGGCGCGAGATCGACAGCTCGAAGCCTTCGCGGCGCATGTTCTCGATCAGAACACCCATCTGCAGTTCGCCACGGCCGGATACCTCGAAGGCCTCACCGCCGGGGGTATCCTTGATCTTGATGGCGACGTTGCTTTCGGCCTCTTTCATCAGGCGGTCGCGGATGACGCGGGATTGCACCTTCTTGCCGTCGCGGCCGGCCAGCGGGCTGTCGTTGATGCCGAAGGTGACGGTGATGGTCGGCGGGTCGATCGGCTGGGCGTCCAGCGGTTCATCCACGGCCAGCGCGCAGATGGTGTCGGCCACGGTGGCCTTGGACATGCCGGCGATGGAGACGATGTCGCCCGCCTGGGCTTCTTCGATGTCCTGCTGGGCCAAGCCGCGGAAGGCCTGGATCCTGGTGACGCGGAACTGCTCGATCTTCTGGCCGATGCGGGAGATCGCCTGCACGGTGGCGCCGACCTTCAGCTTGCCGGATTCGACGCGGCCGGTCAGGAGGCGGCCCACGAACGGGTCGCTGCCCAAGGTAGTGGCCAGCATCCGGAAATCTTCGTCCTGGCGCTTGATCTGCTTGGGTTCCGGCACGTGGTTCACGATCAGGTTGAACAGCGCGTGCAGGTCCTTGCGCGGGCCGTCCAGCTCGGCATCGGCCCAGCCGGAGCGGCCGGAAGCGTACATATGCGGGAAGTCCAGCTGGTCTTCGGTCGCGTCCAGCGAGGCAAACAGGTCAAAGCATTCGTCCAGCGCGCGGTCGGGCTCGGCGTCGGGTTTGTCGACCTTGTTCAGCACCACGATCGGACGCAGGCCCAGGGCCAGCGCCTTGGAGGTCACGAATTTGGTCTGCGGCATCGGGCCTTCGGCGGCGTCCACCAGCAGCACCACGCCGTCCACCATCGACAGGATCCGCTCGACCTCGCCGCCGAAATCGGCGTGGCCGGGGGTGTCGACGATGTTGATACGGGTGCCGTTCCACTCGACCGAGGTCGGTTTGGCAAAAATGGTGATGCCGCGTTCGCGCTCAAGATCGTTGCTGTCCATGGCGCGTTCCGCCACAGCCTGATTTTCGCGGAAGGCGCCGGATTGTTTCAGCAGCTCGTCGACCAGAGTGGTTTTGCCGTGGTCAACGTGAGCAATGATCGCAATGTTGCGCAAGTCCATGACGTTCGCCTTTGTAAGGAAGTTGGGCCGCGCATAGCCCGATCCCGGTTCAAAGGCCAGAGAAAAACCGCCGCGGGGCCCTTCAAATGCGGATCAATGGCCCGAGGACTTGGAAAACAGGTGGATGATGACGATGCCTGACATGATCAGCACCATGCCGATGACCGCCGGCAGATCCAGCTTCTGGCCAAAGACAAAGAAGGCGATCACCGCAATCAGCAGGATGCCCAGACCGGACCAGATGGCATAGACGATGCCCACCGGCATGAACTTGAGCGTCAGCCCCATCATGTAGAAGGAAAAGGCATAGGCGACCAGCACGATCAGCGACGGCCCAAGGCGGGAAAACTGCTGGCTGGCCTGCAGCGCCGTGGTGCCGACGGTTTCCGCTGCTACGGCAATGATCAGGTAGAAGTAATGTACCGGCATCTCTGCCTCCGTTCTGCGCGCTTCGCCCCGCAACGGCGGGTCCGCTCCCCCGGTACCGCATCCAAAGCGCCGGAGGAAGTCCCGATGCGTCATCAACCGCGGCTTTTCCGCCCGCTGCAGCGGTGAACAGGCGGCTGTGCGCGGAAACACTGGACTGCGATTTCGCAATTTCTTAGGAGCTTGTTCCGATAATTCAGCGCTGGATAAAACGCTGATCCGATTCCCAATAGTGAGCGGGGGACTGCCACATGTGCCGCTGGGCTGCCTACTCGGGGGGCGATGTGTTCCTGGAAGACATCATTTCAACACCCGCGCATTCACTGATTGCCCAAAGCCAGAAGGCGGCGGAATGCAAGACGGCAACCAATGGCGACGGGTTCGGCATTGCGTGGTATGGGCAGCGGCCGGAGCCTGGCCTGTACCGCGATGTCTATCCAGCCTGGTCGGACTGCAATTTGCGGGCCCTGGTCCGGCAGGTGAAGTCCGGCCTGTTCCTGGCCCACGTTCGCGCTTCGACAGGGTCGGCGACCAGCCGCAACAACTGCCACCCGTTTACCGCGGGACGGTGGAGTTTTATGCACAACGGCCAGGTCGGCGGCTTTGAAAAGTTCCGCCGACACGCCGACATGTGCATCCCGGATGAGCTGTATGAGCACCGCAAGGGGGCCACCGACAGCGAGGTGCTGTTTCTGCTTGCCTTGCAGGAAGGTCTGGATGCGGATCCCAAAGCGGCGCTGGAGCGGGCGGTTGCCCGGATGGAGGCCTTGTCGCGCGCGCGGGGAACCACTCCCCACATGCGCCTGTCCGTGGCGATGTCGGACGGGCGGAGGCTTTATGCCGCGCGTTATTCATCCGACAGCATTGCGCCCTCGGTCTATTACCGCTGGAGCAACAGCCTGAACGGCTGGGCGGTGGTGTCGGAGCCGCTGGAGCAGACCGGGGAAGCCTGGAACGAGCTGAAGCCGGGCGCCTTCCTGACGCTGACCGGGGAAGGGGCTGAAATAGAGCCATTTCAACCGTTTATGGAGTGACGTTCAGTGAGGGGCGCCTGCTGTTACAGGCGCCCGGCCTCCCGGAACCAGGGTTCGATCTGTGACCGGACATAGTCCCAAACCTCGGGTGTGCCGCGACGGACCTTTACACCAACCCGGGTTTCGAGCTGCGGCAGGCTCACGTCGTAATCGACCCAGCTGCCGCCGCCGTTCAGCAGGTTGAGCAGCACCGGCTGCACCCGGTCGATGGACTTGGCAAATACGGCGTCGGGGCTTTCCGCGGCCTCGAACTCTTCCCAGATGGCGCGCAACGGCGCGCCCTGTTCCAAGGGCAGAAGGCCGAACAGACGGTCTGCAGCAGCTTGCTCCCTGTCGGCCAGGGCTGCGAGAGCAGCGGGATCCACCACCCCGTGGATCGGCGCGTCGCCTGCATCGATTTCCACCAGGTCATGCAGCAGCAGCATCTGCAGAACCCTGTCCACATCGGCCGCATCGGCGCTGTGCTCCGCCAGAACCCAGCCATAAAGCATGATGTGCCAGCTGTGTTCCGCCGAATTTTCATGCCGCGAGCCGTCGCCCAGCTTGGACGCGCGGGTCACCAGCTTGAGCTTGTCAGCCTCATTCAGGAACGGAAGGCGGGCCGTCAGGCTGCTGCTGTCATATCCTGTGTCTTCGCCCAGCAGGGTGAGAGCGTGGTGAAAGGCGTCTGGCAGGTCCTGCTCCAAGGTAGCCGCGCGGCCGCCGAACAGGTTCTGGCGGACCACATCGACATGCCAGTCCAACGGTTCCGCCCCGTAAAGGGTTTGAAAGACCGGCTGGCAATGATCCACCCGCTTGGCAAAACGCGCATCGGGGCTCTGGGCCGCTTCGAACTCCTGCCACAGCGTCAGGAACTCAGCACCCTGATCCGCCGGCAGCAGGCCGAACAGGCGGTCTGCCGCGGCTTGCTCGGACAGCGCGACAGCGTCCCAGTCAACCTCATCGGTGATCGGGTGATCGCCTGCGTCGATCTCCACCAGGTCATGCAGCAGCAGCATCCGGATGGCGCGGAAGACGTTCACCTCTGGCCCGGCAAAGGGCGCCAGAACCAGCGCATAGAGCGCCAGGTGCCAGCTGTGCTCGGCCGAGTTTTCCCGGCGGCTGCAATCCAGAATCAAGTTCTGGCGTTCTACCCGGCGCAGCTTGTCAGCTTCCAGCAGGAAGGCGAATTGTGCGTCCAGGCGGGCGCTCACGCCTCACCCTTTGCTTCCAGCTGCGCCTGCAGCGCGGCAACTTTCTGATTGAGGAATTCGCGCGCCTTGCGTTCCGCCAGGCGCACGCGCATTTCTGTCAGGAACGCCTCTTCAAGCGACTGGGAGGCAGCGCCAAGAACCTGGCCCACCTCCACATACAGCCGGTCCTCGCCGCTGGCGTCCTGAACTTTGAGCGTATCGATCGCCAGTTTTTGGGCCAGCGTCTCGATCGTGCTCATCAGCGGGTGTTCTCCGTCAAACGGCGCTTCACATACTCGGTCACATTGCCGATCATCGTGTCCATGTACGGATCCTGGAAGAAGTGATCCGCGCCCTCGATCTCGGTGTGCGTGATGGTGATGCCCTTCTGCTCATGCAGCTTGCTGACCAGGTTGGCCGTATCGGCGGGCGGCGCCACGCGGTCGGCGGTGCCGTTGATGATCAGGCCGGAGGACGGGCAGGGCGCCAGGAACGAAAAGTCGTACATGTTGGCCGGCGGGGCAACCGAGATGAAACCGGTGATCTCGGGCCGGCGCATCAAGAGCTGCATGCCGATCCAGGCGCCAAAGGAGAAGCCAGCAACCCAGCAATGCTTGGAGTTGGTGTTCATCGACTGGAGGTAGTCCAGCGCCGATGCCGCATCCGACAGCTCTCCCACGCCCTGGTCGTATTCGCCCTGGCTGCGGCCGACGCCGCGGAAGTTGAACCGTAGAACGGTGAAGCCCATGTTGTAGAACGCGTAGTGGAGGTTGTAGACCACCTTGTTGTTCATGGTGCCGCCAAACTGCGGATGCGGGTGCAGCACGATGGCGATCGGGGCGTCTTTTTCTTTTTGCGGGTGATAGCGGCCTTCGAGGCGGCCTTCGGGTCCGGGAAAGATGACCTCGGGCATGGGCGGTTCAAATCCTACTCTCGTTTTCGGGGCTGCCCGCAGAATACTTGACGGGTTCCGTCAGGCATCTTAGAACAGTTCTAATCAAGGGCGCTGGCCTCGCCATACACCGTCAGGCTGAGATACGCACAGTCGGAGGGAAGGTCAATGTTTTCGCACTCGCGCCCTGATTTCGAGGAGACATAGATGAAGCTTTCCACCAAGGGGCGCTATGCCATGGTCGCTTTGGCCGATATCGCGCTGCAAACGCAGGGCGATCTGGTGCCTTTGGGCGATATCTCCAAGCGCCAGGATATTTCCTTGCCGTACCTTGAGCAGCTGTTTGTCAAACTGCGCCGCGCCGGGCTGGTTGAATCGGTGCGCGGCCCTGGCGGCGGCTACCGTCTGGCCAAGCCGGCGTCGGAAATCCGGGTTGTCGATGTGCTGTCCGCTGTGGACGAAACGGTGGACGCCATGCACAAGGGGGCAGGCGCCTCCGGAGCGCTGTCCGGCAGCCGGGCGCAATCCCTGACCAACCGCCTGTGGGAAGGCCTCAGCGCGCATGTCTATGTGTTCCTGCATCAGACCCGCCTGTCCGATGTGATCAAGAACGACCTGGCGCCATGCCCTGCGGTTCCCAGCCTGTTTGCCGTGGTGGATGACTGAGGTGCCGGAAAGCTGCTGCACTTGTTCATCCGCGTGTTGCACACCTGCCGCACAATTTCTGCGGGAAGGCTTTGCGCATTGGTGCAAGGCCGCGTATGACGCGGCAGCGATCCGCAAAAAGATGCATCTATGAAACGTGTTTACCTAGACCATAACGCCACCGCCACTTTGCGTTCCGAAGCGCGGTCTGCGATGATTGCGGCGATGGATGTCTGCGGCAACCCGTCGTCAGTCCATGCTGAGGGCCGGGCTGCCAAGGCGCTGGTCGAGAAGGCGCGGGCACAGGTCGCCGCCGCGTTTGGCGCGGATGGCGCGGACATTGTATTCACCTCCGGCTCTACCGAGGGGGCGTCGCTGGCGCTGGCCGGACGCGGTTTGCATGGCGCGCCGGTGGAGCATGACGCCGTGCGCGCCTGGACCGTCGAGGACCTGAATGTAGCTTCAGACGGTGCGGTGGAAGTCACCGATCCTGCCGTTTCCACCGTACAATTGGCCAACTCGGAAACGGGCATTGTGCAGCGCCTGCCGGATGGGCTGGCGGTGACGGATGCGACCCAGGCATTCGGTAAATTGCCGGTTGCCTTTAACTGGCTTGGGGCCGAAATGGCGCTGATCTCGGCGCACAAGCTGGGCGGCCCCAAGGGCATTGGCGCGGTGGTGATGAAACGCGGCACCGATCTGCCTGCCCGGATCAAGGGCGGCGGCCAGGAGATGGGGCGCCGGTCCGGCACCGAAAATGTCATTGGAATTGCGGGCTTCGGTGCCGCAGCTGAAGCTGCTGCCAAAGATCTGGCCGATGGCGTCTGGGACAGGGTTGCAGAACTTAGAAATATTCTAGAAAAGGCGCTTGTGTCTGGCGCAAACCATACTATTTTTGTCGGGAAGGATCGGGAGCGGCTGCCAAACACCCTGTGTTTCGCGACGCCGGGCTGGAAGGGCGAGACCCAGGTCATGCAGATGGACCTTGCGGGTTTTGCCATCAGCGCGGGCAGCGCCTGTTCCAGCGGCAAGGTGCGCGCCAGCGCGGTGCTGACCGCCATGGGATATGACGAGGCAACGGCACAAGGCGCGGTGCGCGTGTCGCTGGGGCCGGAGACAACGGAAGAAGATGTGCTGCGCTTTGCCGATGCGTGGCTGGAAAAAGAAAAGAAACATCGCGCCCGCGCGGCGTGAGTGAGGAGAAGACAATGGCCGCTTTGGACCAGACCCAAGTCAAGGAAGGTGTTGACCAGGAAACCGTGGACGCAGTCCGCGAGGTAGGCGGCGCTTACAAATACGGCTGGGAAACCGATATCGAGATGGAATACGCCCCCAAGGGGCTGACCCCGGATATCGTCCGGCTGATTTCGGAAAAGAACGAAGAGCCGGAATGGATGACCGAATGGCGGCTGGCGGCCTATGAACGCTGGCTCCAGAAGGAAGAGCCCGACTGGGCGATGGTCGACTACCCGGAAATCGACTTCCAGGACCAGTATTACTATGCCCGTCCCAAGTCGATGGAAGTGAAGCCCAAGTCGCTGGACGAGGTCGACCCCAAGCTGCTCGCGACCTACGAAAAGCTGGGTATCCCGCTGAAAGAGCAGATGATTCTGGCCGGCGTCGAAGGCGCGGGCGAGACCCCGGAAGAAGGCCGCAAGGTCGCCGTTGATGCGGTGTTCGACTCCGTCTCCGTGGGCACCACCTTCCAGAAAGAGCTGAAAGAAGCGGGCGTCATCTTCTGCTCGATCTCCGAAGCCATCAAGGAGCACCCGGAACTGGTGAAGAAATACCTGGGCTCGGTGGTCCCGGTGTCTGACAACTTCTATGCGACGCTGAACTCCGCCGTGTTCTCCGACGGCTCGTTTGTCTACGTGCCGCCGGGCGTGCGCTGCCCGATGGAACTGTCGACCTATTTCCGCATCAATGCGGAAAACACCGGCCAGTTCGAGCGCACCCTGATCATTGCCGACAAGGGCTCCTACGTTTCCTACCTGGAAGGCTGCACCGCACCGCAGCGCGACACCTCGCAGCTGCACGCCGCAGTGGTGGAGATCATCGTCGAGGAAGACGCCGAGGTGAAGTATTCGACCGTCCAGAACTGGTACCCGGGCGATGAGAACGGCAAAGGCGGCATCTACAACTTCGTGACCAAGCGCGCTGACTGCCGCGGCGACCGCGCCAAGGTGATGTGGACCCAGGTCGAGACCGGCTCGGCCGTGACCTGGAAATACCCCTCCTGCATCCTGCGCGGCGACGACAGCCAGGGCGAGTTCTACTCGATCGCGATCACCAACAACTACCAGCAGGCCGACACCGGCACCAAGATGGTGCACCTGGGCAAGCGCACCAAGTCGCGCATCGTGTCCAAGGGGATTTCGGCGGGCAAGGCGCAGAACACCTACCGTGGTCTGGTGTCGATGCACCCGAAAGCCAAGAACAGCCGCAACTACACCCAGTGCGACAGCCTGCTGATCGGTGACAAATGCGGTGCCCACACGGTCCCGTACATCGAGGTCAAGAACAACTCCTCGCGGGTGGAGCATGAGGCGACCACCTCCAAGGTGGATGACGACCAGCTGTTCTACTGCCGCCAGCGCGGCATGGACGAGGAAGAGGCGGTGGCCCTGGTGGTCAACGGCTTCTGCAAGGACGTGCTGCAGGCGCTGCCGATGGAGTTCGCCATGGAAGCGCAGCAGCTGGTTGCAATCTCGCTGGAAGGGTCTGTCGGCTGATGACAGACCCCTGGGCATCACCGCAAGGAGGCAAGAGCATGATCGTCACCACCACCAACTCTGTCGAAGGCTACCAGATCGCCGAATACAAGGGCATCGTGGTGGGCGAGGCGATCATGGGCGCCAATGTGGTACGGGATGTCTTCGCCTCGATCACCGACATCGTCGGCGGCCGCTCCGGCGCGTATGAAAGCAAGCTGCAGGATGCCCGCGAAACGGCCCTGGCAGAACTGGAAGACCGCGCCCGGGCCAAAGGCGCCAACGCCGTGGTCGGGGTTGATCTGGATTACGAAGTGGTCGGGCAGTCCATGCTGATGGTCTCGGCCAGCGGCACCGCGGTGGTGCTGGGATAGGAATGAATGGGCTCCGCTGGAGCCGGGGAATATCGCGGGCCGCACGCCCGCATGACATGTGAGACGAGGAAAAAATGCTCGAAATCAAAAACCTGCACGTCAAACTGGAAGACGAAGACAAGCAGATCCTGAAGGGCGTCGACCTGAAGGTCGAAGCCGGCAAGGTGCACGCGATCATGGGGCCGAATGGTTCGGGCAAATCCACCCTGTCCTATGTGCTGTCGGGCCGCGATGGCTATGAAGTGACCGAAGGCTCGGCTGAGCTGGAAGGCGAAGACATCCTGGAGCTGGAGCCGGAAGAGCGCGCTGCGGCCGGCATGTTCCTGGCATTCCAGTACCCGGTGGAAATCCCCGGGGTTGGCAACATGACCTTCCTGCGCACCGCGGTGAACGCACAGCGCAAGGCCCGCGGCGAGGAAGAGCTGTCGGCCTCCGACTTCCTGAAGGAAGTGCGCGCCAAGGCAAAGACCCTGAAGATCGACGCCGATATGCTGAAGCGTCCGGTCAACGTCGGCTTCTCCGGCGGTGAAAAGAAGCGCAATGAGATCCTGCAGATGGCGATGCTGGAGCCGAAGCTGTGCATCCTCGACGAAACCGACTCCGGTCTCGACGTGGACGCGATGAAGCTGGTGGCCGAAGGCGTGAATGCCCTGCGCGACGAAGGCCGCGGTTTCCTGGTGATCACCCACTACCAGCGCCTGCTGGACCACATCAAACCGGACGTGGTGCACATCCTGGCAGGCGGCCGCATCGTCAAGACCGGCGGCCCGGAGCTGGCGCTGGAAGTGGAAAACAACGGTTACGCCGGCATCCTGGCAGAGGAGGCGTAAATGGCCCTGCCCGAAGTCAAGCAAAGCGCAACCGAGGCGCGGCTGTCGGCGCTGACCCTGCCGGAAAGCGGCTGCCTCAAGGCGGCCCGCCAGGCCGCGCTGTCGCGGGTCCAGACCATGGGCCTGCCCAGCCGCCGCGACGAATACTGGAAATACACCAGGCCGGACACGCTGGTGCAGGCTGAGGCCCCCAAGGCAGCCGTGTTCCACGCCGAAGAGGCACCGATGTTCAACGCCTTTGAGCGCCTGAACATCGTGTTTGTCGATGGGGTGTTCGACGCCGAGGCGTCCGACGATCTGTCTCTGGAAGGTGTCGCCATCGACCGGATCGAGGATATCTGCTGCAAGGATATCCATTGGGCCAAGGACTTGTACGGCGTTCTTGAGGCGCGCGGCCAGACCCCGGTGGAACGTCCGCTGGCGGCGCTGAACACCGCGTTCGCCACCGATGGCGTGGCGATCCGGGTGACCGGCAAGGTCTCCAAGCCGATCAACTTCACCTATGTGCATTCGGACGAAACCTCCGACGCGATCCTGCATCACGTGATCCGCGTGGAAAGCGGTGCCGAAGTTACGATCCTGGAAAACGGTCCGGCGGCCTCGCGCTTCAACAAGTGCATGGAGATCGACATTGCCGACGGCGGCAAACTGCATCTGGTGCGGGCCCAGGGCCGCGACCATGAGCGCCGGGCGGCCACCCATCTGTTTGCCCGCTTGGGGACCGAGTCGGTGTTCAAATCCTTCACCCTGACCGTGAACGGCGTTCTGACCCGCAACGAAGCGGTGATCGAGCTGACCGGCGATGATGCGGTTGCCCATATCGCCGGCGCTTGCGTCGGCGACGGCGACTTCCACCACGACGACACCGTCTTCATCACCCATGACGCGGTGAACTGCGAAAGCCGCCAGGTGTTCAAGAAGGTGCTGCGCAACGGTGCCACCGGTGTGTTCCAGGGCAAGATCCTGGTGAAGGAAGGCGCTCAAAAGACTGACGGGTATCAAATTTCCCAGTCGCTGCTGCTGGATGACGACAGCGAGTTCCTGGCAAAGCCGGAGCTGGAAATCTACGCCGATGACGTGGCCTGCTCGCATGGCTCGACCTCTGGCGCGATCGACGAGGAAGGCCTGTTCTACCTGCGTTCGCGCGGTGTGGACAAGGCGGATGCGACCGACCTCATGACGCTGGCCTTCCTGGCCGAAGCGGTTGACGAGATCGAGGATCCCGAGATCGCCGCTGACATCGTCTCCCGCCTCGAAGGCTGGCTGGCCCGGCGCCGCTGATGTCCGTCACCACGGATATCCCCGCAACCTACAAGGGGCCGCGCAAGGTGTTTGCGCGGCTTCTCAGCATGGGCGCCCGCGAGGACCGGCTGCTGGTGTTTCTGATCGCCGGCTGCGTGCTCACCTTTGTGGCGCAGATGCCGAAACTGGCTCGCGAGGCGCATCTGACCGGTCAGGAGCTGAACATGCTGCTGGGCGGCGCGCTGCTGGGCATCGTCTTCATCGCGCCGCTGCTGCTGTACGTTCTGGCGCTGGTGGCGCACTGGATCGCCCGGGCCGCGGGCGGGCAGGGTGACGCATACCGCGCCCGTCTGGCATTGTTCTGGGCGTTTCTGGCCTCCAGCCCGCTGATCCTGCTGAACGGCCTGGTGGCAGGCTTCATCGGTGCCGGTGCCGCGCTGAACCTGGTGGGCGCGCTGTGGTGCGCCGTCTTCCTGTGGTTCTGGCTGTCCGGCATGATCCAGGGGTATTGGTCCAAGTCATGAACGCTTTGGCTGCTTTTGCCCTGCTGACAATAAAGTCTCCGCGCGACGCCGCGATGCAGATCCTGGCGCGTGATTGGCCGCGTGAGGCGCTGTGGACAGCGTTCCTGCTGTCCGTGGTGCTGAACACCTGCGTCTACACACTGCAGCAGGTCCTGTTCCCGCTGCCGCCGGAAGTCCTGCTGCCGCGGTTTGCGCCCGGAGCCTATTTTGCAGTGGTTCTGGTCCTACAGCTCAGCTTCATTGCGATGCTGGCGACCACAGGCCGCTGGCTGGGCGGGCAGGGTGACCTGCCCTCGCTGCTGGCGCTGATCACCTGGCTGCAACTGCTGCAGGCCGCGTTGAATGGCGCTATCGTGGTGGTGTTCCTGGTCCTGCCGGCACTGGCGGCGCTGCTCAACATTGCCGCCAATATCGTGGTGTTCTTTATCCTCTTGCATTTCGTCAACGCGGCGCACAGGTTCGGCTCCGTCTGGCGCTCGCTTGGGGTGGTTTTGATGGCCAGCCTGATCCTGGTGTTTGCCCTCCTCTTCATCGTGGGTCTGATCGGCCCAGCCAATCTGGGACTGCCCGAAAATGTATGACGTCGAAAAAATCCGTGCCGATTTCCCGATCCTGTCGCGTGAGGTGAACGGCAAGCCGCTGACCTACCTCGACAACGGTGCCTCAGCCCAGAAGCCGCAGGTTGTGATCGACGCAGTGACCAAGGCCTACGCAGAGGAATATTCCAATGTTCACCGTGGCTTGCACTTCCTTTCCAATCTTGCGACCGAAAAGTATGAGGCCGTCCGCGGCATCATTTCCCGATTCCTGAATGCAGGCGACGAAAACACCATCGTGCTGAACTCCGGCACCACCGAGGGCATCAACCTGGTGGCCTACGGCTGGGCAATGCCGCGGTTGGAGGCTGGCGACGAGATCCTGCTGTCGGTGATGGAGCACCACGCCAATATCGTGCCCTGGCACTTTCTGCGGGAGCGTCAGGGTGTTGTGCTGAAATGGGTCGATACCGAGGCCGACGGCAGCCTTGATCCGCAGAAGATGATCGACGCCATCACCCCCAAGACCAAGCTGGTGGCAGTCACCCAGTGCTCCAACGTGCTGGGCACCGTGGTGGACGTCAAGGCGATCACCCAAGGCGCCCATGCCAAGGGCGTGCCGGTGCTGGTAGACGGCTCGCAAGGCGCGGTTCACATGCCGGTCGACGTGCAGGACATCGGCTGCGACTTCTATGCGATCACCGGCCACAAGCTTTACGGCCCCTCCGCGTCCGGTGCGATCTACATCAAACCCGAACGCATGGCCGAAATGCGCCCCTTCATCGGTGGCGGCGACATGATCAAGGAAGTCTCCAAGGAGCAGGTCATCTACAATGATCCGCCGATGAAGTTCGAAGCCGGCACGCCGGGCATCGTGCAGACCATCGGCCTGGGCGTGGCGCTGGAGTACATGATGGATCTCGGCATGGAGAACATCGCCAAGCACGAGGGCGGCCTGCGCGACTATGCGATGGAGCGGCTGACCGGCCTGAACTGGATCAATGTGCAGGGGAAAGCGCCTGGCAAGGCAGCGATTTTCAGCTTCACCATGGAAGGCGCCGCACATGCTCACGACATTTCGACCATCCTCGACAAGAAAGGTGTCGCGGTGCGCGCCGGCCATCACTGTGCCGGGCCGCTGATGGATCACCTGGGGGTTTCGGCGACCTGCCGCGCGTCCTTTGGCCTCTACAACACCAAGGAAGAGGTCGACACGCTGATCAACGCGCTGGAACTGGCGCATGAGCTGTTTGCCTGATCCCAGCCGCTGACCAAATGAAAACGGCGCCCTTGGAGGCGCCGTTTTTTATTTTGCAGCAGTGCTTTAGCCTTGGATCTTGTCCGCCCGCAGCGGGCAGGACAGGTAGACACCAAACTCCTTGCCGATATCACAGCTGACCCGCGCGTGCACCTTGCCCTGACGGTCCAGGAAACGCTGACTGTCTTCCACCGGGAAAATCCCTTCGTGCCAGATGTTCGGGTGGATGTAGAGGCCTTTGGACCCGTCACACCAGAATGCCACGACTTTCTCCGGTTTCAGGTCATCACCGGGTAAAGCGGCTGGAATGATGAAAGGCTTGTTGTCCAGCGGATAGAACAACTGCCCGCCGTCGGGGTGATAGTTCATGTGCCACAGCAGCACCTGATCCCGCGGCGCGGTCTGGCGTTCAACTTGGGCCTGCTGCGGATCAGTGGACCAGCCCAGCACATAGTTTCCTTTGACCGCTTCGTTCTCGCCATAAAGCACATCGCCGCGCCAGTCGCCGCGGAAGGTGCCCTCAACCCAACCGGCTTCGTCACCGGTGCCCTCGTCAATCGGCCGCCAGCCCTGGGCGGGCCATTGTACGATCTCTATCTCGAAGTTTTCGGGATCCTCCACCAGGCAGCCATAGCCCTTGACGCTTTCCTCGGTCGCCCGGATCAGCGGCACCTCGTGCCAGGGCAGCGAGGGTTTGGTGCTGGCCTCAAAGATATACTCAGGCGCGCTCATTTTTCGGAATCTCCCGCTTCCAGATGCTTGTCAACCATCCGCTGCACCATCGGCGCAAAGTGCCAATAGTCAGGCGTCTCCATATCCGCGCGCTTGCCGGCCTCATCCAGATACCGTACCGCGATGATCTGCTTGAGGTTCGGATTCTTCTCGAACTCGGCCACCTCCTCAGCATTCATCGGCCCGCCCTGCAGGTTCAGCGAATGCACGGAAGCCTCTGACAAACGGTTGAAATATTCCGGCTTGGTGGCGCAGAGGTAGCGTTTTGCCGCCACGTGGTAGCGCAC
The DNA here is from genome assembly GCF_049056525.1 of Leisingera coralii. Classification (NCBI taxonomy): domain Bacteria; kingdom Pseudomonadati; phylum Pseudomonadota; class Alphaproteobacteria; order Rhodobacterales; family Roseobacteraceae; genus Leisingera; species Leisingera coralii. Next base: position 185,101 of record NZ_JBHUPT010000034.1, read on the forward strand.
GCAGTCGGTGATCACCGACGGGAAGAACTGTTCCAGAACCTCGGCGCCGGCCTCCTCGTGAAAGCGGTCTTCGGTGTCCTCCATGGAGAACGTCCCGAATTCACTGGTGAAATGGCCGATATCGTGGAGCAGCGCCCCGACGATGATCTCTTCCGGCTGACCGTTCTGCTCGGCTATCGTGGCGCCTTGCAGCATGTGCTCGGCCATGGTGACCGGCTCACCCAGGTATTCCTCATCGCCGCGGCGGTCAAAGATGCCGCCGATGAATTCGACGATATTGTCGCGGTTCAGCGTGCTGACGTCTGGCTTGCTCATGGGTCAGCCCTCAACCTGTGCGTTGAGCACGTTCAGGGTCGACAGCAGCCCGTCCTTGTCGGCGTAGCACCCCTGCAGCCAGCGCGACCCTGCACCGGAATAGCCAAGCCGCGCGTGCAGCACGCGGGTGTTGTCGACGACAAAGCTTTCCCCCGGCTCCAGTTTGAACGACACTCCCATTTCGGGATCGTCGATGAATTCGCCGAGGCGGCGGTAGGCGGCGTAATAGGCCTCCATCTTCTCGAACGGAACGTCCACAAACGGCGCCGAAGACCGGTTGTTGAACCGCACCGCAATCATCTCGCCATCTGGCGACAGCTCGATCATCGGACGGCGCGAGCGCAGATGCACCCCGTCAGAGCCCTTGTACTCGAACCGTGCCGGGTAGCCTGCCAGCAGGGCAAAGCCTTCCGGGTTTTCTTCGCGCAGGCGCTCGGCCGCGCGGAAACCGTCCACCACGATGCTGTCGCCGCCTTCGGCCGAGTTCTCCAGGCAGTAGAGGATCTGCAAGCTGGGCACCGGATCGCGATAGGGGTTGTCGGTATGCGCTTGCAGGCCCAGGCCGGTATAGGCCAGGTTTGTCGGATTCACCTCGGTCCGCACTTCGAAATACTTGCCGTAGTTGGTCTCGCGGACAAAGCCGAACATCCCGGCGCAATCGATCAGCGCACCTTCGCGCACCGGGCCGTTCACCAGTTTGGCAAAGCCCAGGCGGGCGATGGCATCCAGCCAGTCGCGTTTTGCCTTGGGATCCGACCGCACCTCGCTCCAGTCGAACGCGGGGGCAGGCTGGCTGCTGTTCCAAGTCTCGATACCCGGGGCGGTGCGGCCGAATTCCGACTGCTTTTCAGAGTCATAAGCGTTCGACTTCAACCAGTCTCCGGGGAACGTCACGGTCTTGCCTTCGGGGGCGAACGTGACGGTCAGGGCGCCGTCTTCCACCAGCGCGGTGCTGATCCTGGTGTCCGCCGGAATGTCGCCGATGGTGATCAGCCGCTGGCCGTTGCCGGGCGCGCGGGTCTCGGGATCCAGCGCGTTGTCACGCAGCCATATCGCGTGGAAACGGCTCTCGGCGCCGTCATTGAAAGTCAGGGTCAGAAAGCTGCCGGATGCGTCAGCGGTCACGGAACGGGGCATGGGGTTTCTCCGGTTGGCCTGGTTCTCCCTTGTGCTGGTACCGCGGCTGAGCCATCAAGAGAACGACGCAAATTAGGGTTTGAGAGTTAGGTTTTCTAATGGCAAAGAAAGTCACCAAAAAGGGCCTGCCACCGCTCGACTGGCTCAAGGTGTTTGAGGCGGCGGGCCGCCACGGCAGTTTCACCGCCGCAGCGGAGGAATTCGGCGCCACCCAGGCCGCAGTCAGCCAGCGGATCCGAAACCTCGAATCCTGGCTGGGCCGGCAGCTGTTCATCCGTTCGGCGCGCGGGGTATCGCTGACCGTGGATGGAGAAAGCTATCTGCCGCTGGTGCATGATTCCCTGCGCGCGCTTGAGCAGGGAACCGAGAACCTGTTTGGCCAAACCGTCCGCGAGCTGCGGATTGCGGCTCTTCCGTCTCATCTGGAAATGCTGCTGCTGCCGCGGCTTGAAGTGTTTTCAAGCAGCTACCCCGAAATGCGGCTGGTCACTGAGACCGTGCCCAAGCGGCTGGATTTTGAGGCCGCCGACGGCGCCTTGCAAATCCGCTATGGCCGCGGCGGCTGGGAGGGGCGGGAGGAGGCCTTGCTGGCCGATGAGGTGCTGCAGCCGATGACGGCCCCGGGGCTGGCTGAGGACTGGCGGCAGCTTCCTGCGATCGAATTGCGCGGCGAGCGGCCGGGCTGGGCGGAATGGTCGCGGGTGACGGGACAGGCTGAGCCGGAAACCGGGCCGGTTTCCGTTGATTCCATGGCACATGCGCTGCGGGCGGCACGTCTCGGTCTGGGGGTCGTGCTGGGGTCCAAGGTTCTGGCTGCGAACCTGCTGCAAACCGGTCAGCTTGAATGCGCCCCGGCACCGGAACTGCCAACGATCGATGGCTATTGGCTGACGTGGCCGCCAAGCCTGGGGAAATCGAAGCGTCAAAGCGAAGTATTGACCGCTTTGACCGCTGCCCTGCATGGTTGAATAGCCCGCCGCCCCTGGAAGGGCACGGATACCCTTTCAGATTGGGTATTCTCCAGTTTTGGCGAAATAGGCATCCAGCAAAGGTCTCGCCCCGCGTTTGCTGAGGAAGGCGAGACCGATCTTGCCGTCTTTGCGCCAGCGCGTTGCCACGGCAAACTCGCCAATTCCGGAAATCGTGACGGATTGCATTTGGGCCAGCTCAAAGGGGGGCTGCCCCTCCGGGAGGCGAACGGCAAGCCCCTGGTAGCTGATGTTGCAAAGCTGCGCCTCGATTTGTGCATCCGCCAGATTGATCACGCAAGGCAGGTCCAGCCTCAGACGCGGAGCCGTTGGGATCGGGGGCTGTGAATAGGAACTGAATGCTGCCATGCCATCCTGCCGTGAAATTACCATCAATTCCTTAGGCAAATAGGCAGCTTCCCTTACGAAAGCGTGAAAGGGCCGTGAAAAGTTGGCAGCGGTACGAGGGAAATGGCGCGCCTGGACGGAGAAAGTTCGAACTCTCTGTTTGAGGCGTTGGAAGAATGGGAACGCCATCTCGCATCTGTAGACTTTGACAGTCTGAGGTGCGGCGATGACGAATTTACGCCGTGATTTCAGTGCTGTAGCGCAAGCCGGGTCCGGCAAGACCGGCAAGAAGAAGTATCCGCCGCCGTTCTCCCTGCGTCTGACCTACGAAGAACGGGCCAGGCTGGACCAGGCAGCGGCGGGCAAGCCGCTGGGGGCCTACATCCGTGAGCAGTTGCTTGGCGACAATGCTGCGCCGCGCAAAAAGAGCGGCCAGCGCCCCGTGCAGGATCAGGAAGCCCTTGGCCGTGTTCTCGGTGCATTGGGCCGTTCGCGGCTGTCATCGAACCTCAATCAGCTCGCCAGGGCGGTAAACACGGGCTCGCTGCCGGTCACCGACGAAACCGAAGCCGATCTGAGAGAAGCGTGCCGTGCCGTCAAGGCGCTGCGGGCCGATCTGTTGCAGGCTCTGGGCAAGGTACCGGGGGGCGTGCCATGATCCTCAAGGCAAAAGAACGCGGCGATGCTCCGCAACTGGCGCGCTACCTTCTCGCCACGCGCGACAACGATCATGTAGAGCTGCATGAGGTGCGCGGCTTTGTCAGCGACAACCTGCTGGAGGCGTTCCACGAAGCCGATGCGATTGCCAGGGGCACGCGCTGCAGGAACTACCTGTTTTCAATGAGCCTCAATCCGCCGGAAGGCGCGCAGGTATCGACCGGGGCCTTCGAACGGGCGGCGGACCGGATCGAGCGCAAGCTCGGTCTGGAGGGCCAGCCCCGCGTTATTGTCTTCCATGAACGAGACGGGCGCAGGCACGCGCATGTCGTCTGGTCGCGGATCGACACGCAGCGCATGCGGGCCATCAATCTGCCGCACTTCAAGTTCAGGCTGCGGGACCTGTCGCGCAAGCTGTACCTGGAACATGGCTGGGACATGCCGCCCGGGCTGCAGGACTGCCGTTTTCGCGATCCGCTCAGCTTCACGCGCGCGGAATGGCAACAGGCCAGACGCGCCGGTCTTGATCCGCGGGAGATCAAGACCGTTCTGCGCCAGTGCTGGAAAGTCTCGGATAGCCGCGCATCTTTGGAACGCGCCCTCAAGGAACGCGGATTCTGGCTGGCACGGGGCGACCGGCGCGGCTTTGTTGCCATCGACTATCGGGGCGAGGTCTATTCGCTTTCGCGCCATGCCGGGGTGACGACTAAAAAGCTCGAAAACCGGATCGGAGACCGAAACCGCTTGCGTTCGGTCGATGAGATCAGGAACGAGATCGCGCGCGGCATGTCCCGAAAGCTCGCGGCGTTCATCAGGCAAACGGAGCGCGATGCGCGGCAGCGTATTGAGCTGGCCGATTTCCGCAAGGCCGGGATGACCGCCCGGCACCGGGACAAACGGGCAGAGTTATGGGCACGGCATGAGCAGCGCTGGCAGGCTGAAACCAGGGAGCGGGCACAGCGCCTGCCGCGCGGGATTTCCGGTATCTGGCACCGCCTGACCGGGCGCTATGCCAGGGTGAAAGCACAGAACGAGCAGGAAGCCCTGCAGGCATGGCAGCGGGACCGCACAGAGAAGGACGGGCTCATCCACCGGCAGCTTGATGAACGCCAGAGCCTGCAGCGCGACATCAGGATGCAGCGGGAGCTTGCCCGTCAGGAACTGATGCAGCTGCGCGCAGATGTGGCGAACTACCGGGAAATCGGGCACCGCGAGCGAGTGCAAAAACAAAGGCGCGACAAGGATGATGGTGCGCGGCGGCGCAGGCAGTCCCGCCGCCGCCGTGATTTCGAGCCCTGAACGGCGCGGTCAGGGTGCTGGTTTCTTTGTTGCGGGAGAAGCCTCGACCGGTCGTGGCGGAGGGTCGATTTCCTGTCCGTCGCGGTACCATGTCTCATTGGTCACCGCACCGGAAACCGGGTTGCGCTCAATGACTGCCGGGCCGTCATCGCGATGCATCTTTCCGTCCCTGTACCACTCTTCGCGCCAGGCAACCCCTGTCGTTCGATCACGGGACAATTGCGCGGGCCCGTCCAGCCTGTGCGACTTGCCGTTCACGCGCCATTCTTCCGTGACGACAACACCTGTCTCCCGGTCGGTTTCGGTCCATTGGGGACCTCCCTCGCGGTGAAACTCTCCGTGCAGGGACCAGACCTCCCTGTCCACGAATCCCCAGGGGCGGCCCGGTGCTGCCTGATCGTCAGGAGTGTCGTTCACGATGCGGTCCGCGGGCCCGTCGAGGCGATGCGATTCACCTTCAAAGGACCATTTTTCATAGATTACCTCGCCGGTAGCCTCATCGCGTATGATATCCGCGGGCCCATCCTCCCGGTGCGGAATGCCATCGCTCTGATAAATGTAATCAACCTTCTCCCAGGTTTCGCGGACGGCAACGCCGGTCTCCGGATCGACGATTTTCTGGTGTCGCAATAACATGCTCAAACTCCTCATAACTGATCAAATTAACAAATAAAGGTCAGCATTGTTGACATAATGGAGGCTGCGCTGTCAAGAAAATTGGACGCGGCTTCATTCGGCATCGGTTCAGGCAAGCCCTGAAAGCCTGTTCAATCCCGCGAAATTCGTCTGTGCCGTTTGTAACTACCGCTGCAAACCTCGCCGTGTCTCCTGCGCGCATCCAATCCTTCGATTTCAGAATGAGTGCCCGAACCATCAGCGCCTTCATGGGCCGATGATGATGATGTGTGCCGGGGCCGAAAGGCCCTGAGCGGTTCGGGGCCTCCCTGAAACAAAGGAGGATACGATGAAACGCATCTCTCGATCTGAAGCTGCATCGCTCGGCACCGCCGATCTCTACAGTCTGCGCAAACAGGCTTTCATAGCCTTTGCCGCTGCCGCGCGCGGCTCCCGGGAGCAGCGCGATGCGCTCGCCACGATGCGCACTATCGAAGACGTGCTGGCGACCCGTGCGCCAGCACCGTAAACCTGATGCGGCTGGCCTGGAGGCCAGCCGCAAATTTTACCGCCCGGACCAGAAATCGAAGGCGCGTTTCGAAAAAAAATGTGATGTTCTACTGAGCGACGAAAGATATTGATGTGATCGCGCTTCAGATCGCAAAATCGTCCAACGACTTCCCGGCTTCCAGCGCGGCGTGAACCCAAGCGGGTTTGCGCCCGCGTCCGCTCCAGGTCTGGGACGTATCTTCTGGATTAGCGTACTTGGCAGGGGCTTTGGCGCCAGGCTTACGGGCCTTGCCGCCATGCAGAGCAATAATGTCTTCGAAGGCCACGCCATGTTTTTCAGCAACAGCCAGCATTTCGGTATAGGCGTTTTGCTTGGCCTCTTTTTCCACTTCCACCTTGCGGGCTTCAATGTCTTTGGCCAGTGCGTCCAGCTCCGCCGGGCTCAGTCCAGTCAGATCAATTCCCATGTGTTCCTCGCGGTTTTTGTTTGCCCGCTCAAAGCAGATAACAGATTTTGAAGCAAGCGCTCGCCGCTTCATCGCCAGTTTTGTGTGCGGTAAATCGCACAGGTGATTGCTCTCATCTTTCTTCCAAACACGTTTAAGCATCTTTTCCTGTGGATTTATATCTGTGGTCTACATTGTAACTTGGAGGTGCTTTGGAGATTGGGGCAATGTGAAGGTGGAGGTCCTGCTTCCTGGTCATCGCTCACTTGATCTGAGAGTAAAAACTTCTGGACTGGAACCTAAACGTCGAGCTTTAACAAAAACGAAGGTTATTAAGGGGCGGAGCATGAGAAAAGTTGTGTTGATAACGGGCGGTGCCCGTGGGATTGGACGGGCAATTGCTGAAGACTTTGCGTCGGATCACGATGTGTCCTTCACTTGGTTGAACACAGAACCTGCTTCTGGACTTGACGATTTATTGGCCATCAGGGCCGACCTTACGGAGGCAGGCGCTAGTGAGACTATCGTTTCTGAGGTGCTGGAACGATTTGGACGTCTCGATGTAATTGTCAATAACGCCGGATTGGTAGTTAGTTCTGGTCCGGGCGGATTTAACTGGATTGAAGCGGAGAAAATGTTTCAGGTGAACCTCCTGGCGGCAGAGTCATTGCTTGTCGCAGCGCTTCCATATCTCACGCCTGGCGCTTCTGTGGTCAACATTTCTTCTGTAAATGCGACATTGCCACCACGTAATGCAGCACTCTACGGAGCGAGCAAAGCAGCTCTCAATCTTTGGACGCGAGGAATGGCGAAAGAACTTGGCCCTCGCCAAATCCGGGTAAACGCAGTCGCACCGGGAGCTGTGAACGATCCTGAGGAGCCCAGATCCGATGAGCTGGTCAAAGCGTTCACCGATGAAACTGCGTTGGGACGTCTTGCTACACCCAATGATATTGCTCGCGCAGTTCGTTTCCTTGCCGGAGAAGCAGCCTCATTTATTACTGGAGAGGTGCTAACAGTATCGGGCGGTTACCGTCTTTAGTTTCCAGAGCAAAGACATCTGTGCGCCGTTCCAGCCGATGCGCTCGGCTTCGGCATCCAACCAATCCGTCACATAGGCCAGCGCACCGCCGTATTCTGCCACGCTTCCAGCGGCAACGAAATGCGATCTGTAGCCTGTCTCGGTAACCGGTAGCGGTGCCTTGCCTTCGGTCCGCAGTTCGATGTGATCGGCCAAGCCGAACCTGTCCGGTGTGAAGGTGATTTCCATGGCGATGCCGCGCCACGTCATGCTGGATTTTTCCATTGTCCTGTTCTCCGCGGAGTTGGAGCCGCCTCAAGCGGCGGCTCCTTCTTGCTGCTCGGGTTCCTTCTGCTGAAGACTGTGCAGGTAGTCTGCTGCCTTCTGGGCGTAGGCAGCGGCGGAAAAGATCGCCCGCTTGTCTTCCTTCAAAACCTTGAGCCAGCTCTGGATGTAAGCGGCATGGTCAGCGCCCGGCTCGGGCGTCAGGCGCAGATCGGCACAAAGGAAGGCTGCGCCAAGTTCTGCGACCAGTTCCTCACGGGCATAGCCTTCATCGCGCTTCACTCCCCCTTGGTTCTTCCGGCCAAGATCGCGGTCAAGGCGCGTTTTATGCTTCGTCCAGTGGGTCAGCTCGTGTGCCAAGGTTGCATAGTAGGCTTCGGGACTGCGGAAGCATTCAAAGGGTGGCATCTGCACATGATCGCTGGCACCGGCATAGAATGCCCTGTTGCCACCATGCCGGACATCGGCACCGGTTGCGGCAAAGAACGTATCCGCATGCTCGATCCGTTCGGCGGGGTCAATGATCGGCTCGGGCCTAACATGAAAATGCTCAGGCAAGCCGTCGATCTGATCGACGTTGAAGACTGTGTAGGCCTTCATGAACGGGATGGTGCGCTCTTGCTCGCTGCCATCGTCCTGTTCTTCCGTCTTGGTGATGGTGTTCGCATAGACGACAGGATTGCCGCGCTCGCCCTTGCGGACATGCGCGCCGAGTTCCTTGGCTTGCTTGAACGTCATCCAGTACGGAGAGCAATAGCCGCTCTCCAGCGCCGCGCCCCACAGCATCAGCACGTTGATGCCGCTATAGGCAACGCCGTTATGGCGCAGCGGTTTGACAATCCGCCCGTCCATGTTGCCAGCACTCCATGGCTTCAGCCATGTGAGTTCGCCCTTCTCAAGGTCGGCCACGATCTTGTCGGTTACTTTCTGATAAATGTCCTGTTTCATTTCTTTTTCTCCTTTCAAAGCCGGTTGCGCATGCAACCGGACTAGGCCCGCGCCAATGAGCGGGGGGAGAACGTCACAGACCGCAGACAGCGGAGGGGGATCGCCCGTCCTGCACGACCAGCGGGAGGAAGGACGGGGACACCGCTGGTTGCGCCCGTAGCAAGTGCGAAGGGCTTGGTCTTGACGGAGGATGGGGCCGCAGGCCCCAAAACAGGAAAAGGGTCAGCCCGTCAGGGCTGGCATCTGGTCATGCGCAAGGGAAGGAAGCCGAATGGCCGAGACCGCATCAGCGGGCTCGGTTCACGACAGCCCGGCCCGCAGGGTGCGCTATGAGCGTTGACTCGCGTTCAAAAATACGTGGACAATTTTGATGAGCCATGTTCACTGAGGGTCGGACAATCGCTAAAGTTGTTAGACAGTTAAAAGCCTTGCGCACTGTTGATCGTGTGCGCCTTTACAAAAAGGAACGGTACAAGGAAGTTGAGTGAAGCTACGGTAGTTCCAAAGGTGAAAGGAAGTGCAGCGGGTCAGTATCTTGGGTTCGCTCTGCAGCCGGTACGACTCTTCTATCATCTCTTGACTTGCCCGTCCGAGGCTTCGGTGGGGCTTGAGTATGTTGATGATGTTTCGGTCCACCTGGGTGATGATGTGGTATTCGCTGAACAGTGTAAAAGCTACCTAACAGGCAATCCGATTTCGAATTGGTCGACGGTATTCTGGAAGACGCTTGCAAACTGGATGGACAATGTTGAAACCGGCGTTTTTGAGCTGGAGAAGACACGTTTTCAAATGTACGTGGTTCCAAAGAAAAGCCCCGGATTTGCTTCTCACTTCAGCGAAATTACAACCGATGAAGAGATCGACGCGGCGCTTGAGGATGTAAGGAAGAAGCGTAAGCGCCTAAGTGATCCTCCCCCAGTGAAGTGGTCCGCCGTTATGTTTAGGAAAACGGAGGATCAGAATGGGAACGAAGCGGCACA